>CALWNA010000082.1 GCA_944382505.1 uncultured Lachnospiraceae bacterium | reverse complement strand
ATTTTACGAATGGTAAACAGGATTTTTGATAAAATAAAGCAGGAAGAAGCTGAATGTAAAGAGGGTGCGGAATGTATAAAATATCCTGATGATCAGTGGCTGAAAGATATTATTATGGTGCTTATGTTAAACGAAATGTACAGAAGGCGCCAAAAAAGAAAAAGATATTATTAACAGAGAAAAAGACAGACTCTGAATCAAAAACATTTACAAAGTTTACGAG
The DNA here is from genome assembly GCA_944382505.1 of uncultured Lachnospiraceae bacterium. Classification (GTDB taxonomy): domain Bacteria; phylum Bacillota; class Clostridia; order Lachnospirales; family Lachnospiraceae; genus Eubacterium_G. The sequence goes on along the minus strand of CALWNA010000082.1, from coordinate 9,558 downwards.
ATTTGAAAATGCTTTTCGAAACAGATACTGTCTTTTTTATTTTTTTATAATACATAAAAAATAATTGCAAAAAAATGAAGTACACTTCCCGCTACAATAAATAAATGGAAAATAGAATGCATCCACTTCCGTTTTTTTCCAAGTCCGTAAAGAATAGAACCGATTGTGTAGGCTATTCCACCGGACACAAGAAAAATTACGCCTCCTGCGCCCAGAACTTCATAGGTTTGTTTAATGAAAAATATAATGATCCATCCCATTGCAAGGTAACAAATCATAGAAAAAACGCTGTATTTCTTTAAATCTATGGCAGTGAGAACGCATGCAACAACAGCGCATCCCCAGACAACACCAAATAAAGTCCAGGCAAGAACCGGATATTTTCGCGTCATGGCAACGAGAAGAACAGGCGTATAGCTTCCGGCAATCAAAAAATAAATAGCACAGTGGTCAAGGATCTGCATAACCTTTTTCCCCAAACCCGGTCTCAAGCCGTGATAAATACTGGACATGGTGTACAACAGTATCAAAGTGGAGCCATAAATACAACTGGATACAACAGCTATAGCGCTGTGTCCTATTGCTGCAGAAATAATACAGAGGACTAAAGCGGCAATTCCTAAAGCGCCGCCTACAATATGAGATACCATATTAAAAATTTCTTCGCCTTTTGAATATGACGGAAGCTGTCTGTCGGCAAGTTTTATTCGTTTCTTCATAGAACCTCCTTTTCTTCATTAAACAAATGAATTCGTTATATTTTTATAACTGTGTTAACAAGCTCAAAAACGTAACATGTAGTATTTATTACTACATAGAAGTATAGCACTATGCGTTCAGATGTCAAGAAAAAGACAGGAGAGCTGTTATGTTAAAAACAAAAATATAGAAGAAAAAGTAGGAAAATGTCATGGGCATACAAAATATCACAAAATAAATGTAAAAATCTCAAAAAAGTTGTAGACAAAACAGAATAATACATATATAATATGAGTATAAATAAAAACAAAATGAATAGGAAAGGAGAGCGATATGCAAACAGGCACATTAGCAATTTATGACCTTGAAAAAGAGTATGCCAATTCTTTAATGGAATTTATCAGTGACAGGCAAGGCATACCTTTGAATACCATCGCATTTACGGATCGGGAACCGTTGCTTACATATATTGAAGAAAATCATATAGACATATTACTGATTTCTGCTTCGTCTATGGAAAAAAGCATAGAAATGGGAGACATTGGAAAAATTATTTTACTTTCTTCCGGAAATATTTTGCCGGAATATGCCGGATATACTTCCATATACAAATATCAGTCAGGAGAAAATATTATTCGGGAAGTATTAACTTATTATGCAGATATGTATCAGGAACAGGGAATGGTTACCATAACAAAGGGGAGTGCGGAAATAATCGGTATTTATTCTCCGGTGGGGCGATTGGGGCAGACGACGTTTGCGCTGATAATGGGGCAGGTCTGGGCAGAAGAACATTCTGTACTATATATCAACATGGAGGAATTTTCGGCGTTTAATAAGATATTGGAACAAAGCTATCAGGGAGATTTGTCAGATTTAATGTATTACTATAAACAAAACCCGGCATCTCTTCCCATCAGACTTCAGACAATCGTAAATAATCTTCATGGCATGAATTATGTGTCACCACTTTTATATTCGGAGGATTTGCGCAATATCAGTACGGAAGAATGGATTGATTTAATACAGAGCATTGCTGCCATCGGGACATACGAAAAGATTATTCTTGACTTGAGCAACATGGTAACAAATATATTTCAGATTTTAAATATATGCAATGTAATATATATGCCGATACATGATGATACGATATCATTTATGAAGATTGCAGCCTATGAGGAATATTTGTTACAAACTGATAAAGAAAATATCTTTAATAAAATAATAAAAGTTAAGCCTCCAAAGCCGGAGAGAGAGACATGGGAAGAAGATTATCTGGAAATGCAGTTGAGAGGGAATATGGGTGATTTCGTGAGAAAAATAATCAGGGAGACGGTAGCCTGATGGATATTAATACGGAGGAGCTTCGTCAAAAAGTAATTAACAGTATTGATATGAGCCGGGAGCCGGGGGATGATGAACTTCATGAAATAATTGACAGCGTGATAAAGAACAATGCAAACTACAAATATATGTCCGTCAACAGCCGCTGGCAGACCCATCGAACAATATACGATTCCATAAGAGGGCTTGGAGTTATAGAAGAGCTGCTGGCAGAAGATGATATAACGGAAATAATGGTTAACGGAAAAAATCATATTTTTATTGAAAAGCAGGGACATATTGAAAAGATCGAAGGGGGATTTATATCCGATGCACGACTGGAGGATGTCATTCAGCAAATTGTAGGAAAATCAAATAAAAGAGTGAATGAGTCTACTCCTATTGTAGATACCAGACTGGCAGACGGCTCAAGAGTGAATGTTGTTTTGCCTCCAATTGCACTGGATGGTGCGGTAATCACCATAAGAAAATTTCCAAAAGAAAATATAACAATAAATCATCTGATTCAATGGAAGTCTATTACAAGGGAGGCGGCAGAATTTTTAAAAAAGCTTGTGGTGGCAGGATACAACATTTTTATCAGTGGAGGAACCGGATCCGGAAAAACAACCTTTTTAAACGTGCTATCTAATTTTATTCCTCAGGATGAAAGAGTAATAACCATTGAGGATTCGGCAGAATTGCAGTTAAATTCTGTTCAAAACCTTGTAAGAATGGAGACGCGGCAGGGAAACAGTGAAGGCGCAAAGGAAATAACGATAAGAGACTTAATAAAAACATCTTTAAGAATGCGACCTGACAGAATTATAGTGGGAGAGGTTCGAGGGCAGGAAACATTGGATATGCTTCAAGCGATGAATACAGGCCACGATGGTTCAATGAGTACCGGACATGCTAATTCGCCAAGGGATATGCTTGCCAGATTAGAAACAATGGTGTTGACGGGTATTGACATGCCGCTTATGGCAATCAGAAATCAAATTGCATCCGGGATAGATATCATTGTTCATATGGGAAGGCTTAGGGATAAGAGCAGAAAAGTTTTGGAAATTGATGAAATCAGAGGATGTGTTAATGGTAAAATCGAAATAGAGCCGTTGTATATTTTTCGGGAAAAGGGAGAAATAAACGGAAAGGTGCAGGGCGAATTGGAAAAAACAGATAGGCGACTGATTCATACAGAGAAAATGAAAAATAAAGGAATAGAAAAATGGGGGTAATATATGGATTTTAAATTGTCAAAAAGAGAAGCCCTGTTAAATATCACAATTATAATTTTGATTATACTAATCATGGGAAGATTATTCTATGGAACTTTTGTGGCGGGGATTAGTATGCTTCCGTTAGCGTTTCCCTTATACAGACAAAGAAAAAAGAAGATTACAGATAAAAGAGTTTCTAAATTTGAACATCAGTTCCGGGATATGCTGATATCCGTGTCTGATGCACTGAGCACAGGTTATTCCATGGAAAATGCCATAAGGGAAAGTTACAGAGACTTGGTTAATATCTATGGAGATGACAGTGATATATGCAAGGAGTTAAGGCTGATGATTTCCCGAATCAAATTAAATGTAAATGTGGAAACTGTTATTGAAGATTTTGCCCGGCGCTCAACTCTTAAAAACGCAAAAATGTTTGCTGAAATTTTTTCAGTGGCAAAAAAGACCGGTGGAAATATGACTTCGATTATTAAAAGTGTGACAGATGATATTGTGTTGAAGGAAATGGTAGAAGAAGAAATAAGCGTGGCTATTAACGAGAAAAAAACAGAGCAAAAGGTAATGACGGTTATTCCCATGTTTCTCATTATATATGTCAGCGTAACATCTTCGGGATTTCTGGATGTTATGTATCAGACATGGATGGGAAGAATTGTAATGACAATATGTATTGCAGGATATATAGGAGCTTATATATGGGCAGAAAAAATTACCTCCATAAAAGTCTAAAGCAGAAAGGATAAAATTGATAGTAATATATAGTACAGCAATAATTATTATGGCAGTTATGTTTATCTGTACATTGCCATACAAAAAGACTTTTCGGAAACAAATAAATAGAAAAAGACATAAATTATGTTTTTTTTACGGGATGGCAATGTTTTTGGCGGATAGACTGCCAAAGGCAATTATGAATAAAAATACTCTGGTGAACAATGCAATGAAAGAATTATCAGTAAAGGATAATTTTAAAAAAGACAGATACCTGTATATGGTTGAAAAAATTTCTATCTGTTTACTGATTTTTGCGATTGCTCTCATAATAGGGATTTGTGTAAGCCTGTCGGAAAAGGATAGCGTTTCTGTTATAAAAAATCTGAGAAGAGACGCTTCAAAAAGTACAACGTATGAATTTAATGCGCAAAGCGAAAATGGGGAGGAAGAGACAATTATAGTCGATGTAAATAAAAAGGAATTAAGAGATCGACAGATTTATGAAATATTGGAAGGCATGCAAGACGCCCTGGTACAGAAAGTTCTTAAAGACAATAAAAGTGCAGACTATGTCAATAAAAATCTTGAACTGATTACTGATTTTGGAAAGGAAAATGTGTCAATTGCATGGGATATAAGTGACAGCAGTATTATTGGATATGATGGAACAATTTCCGATAATATACCGGAGGAAGGAGTGATTGTTGATCTGACCGCCACAATGACACTGCAAGATATTTCACAGGAGTATACATTCTCTGTTAATGTATTTCCGAGTATAGAAGCAAAAAGCATACAGTCCCAGATTCAGAAATATGTAAATGAAAATAATATATATGAAGATCAGGTGAAACTGCCGGATAAAATTAACGGAGAAGAAATCAATTATTATAAGAAGTTTTCAAGTTTTGGAAAATGGATTTTTCCCGCAGGAATCGTATTGGCTATTGCATTGTTCTTTTTAAAAGATAAGGATCTAAAGGGACAGTTGGAAAAAAGAGACACACAAATGCTTTTGGATTATCCGGAAATTGTCAGCAAGGTTTTATTGTATTATGAAGCGGGCTTGTCCATAAAATCCACATTTGAAAGAATTGTTTCTGATTACAAAAAGGTAAAAGAAGAAGATAAGGAAATATTTCGATATGCTTACGAAGAGCTGGAATTAACATTAACGAAAATGAAAAGTGGAGTATCTGATATTGCAGCAATAAAAGAATATGGAGCAAGATGCGGATTGCACTGTTATATAAAATTTGCGGGAATTGTAGAGCAAAATTTAAAAAGGGGCGCCCGAGAAATGTCTTATGCATTAAAAACAGAAGTCGCAAATGCGATGATGGAGAGAAAAAACGCTGCGTTAAAGTCCGGGAGCCGGATATCAACAAAGTTGTTGGGACCAATGATAATAATGCTTGTAATATCCATGGCGATCATTATGGTTCCGGCATTTATGTCTATGAATTTTTAGGAGGAGATTATTATGAACAATATCAAAAGAATGATTATAAAAATATTAAAAGATGACAGTGGAATGGGAGTTATTGAAGTCGTGTTAATTATCATTGTACTGGTGGGATTGGCACTGGTGTTCAAAAACCAGCTTTCCGCAATCGCCAACGGATTGTATAAGTCAATAACGGAACAGGTAAAGTCATTTTAGAAATATGAAATTAAAAGGAAGTATATCAATTTATTTAAGTATTATTCTTATAGGAGTGTTATTGGTCGTCAGCGTAATATCTGAGTCAGCAAGAATAAATGCCGTTCAGACACAGAGTAAAGGTTTTGCGTATATGGCGTTGGATTCCGTTATGGCGGGATATGGAAAACAGATTTATGACGATTATGGGATATTACTTGTGTGGGAAAAAGAACCTGTGGAGGAACAGGTAAAAAAATACATACAAGCTAATATAAATATGGCAGATTTGAATTTGGCAGGAAGTAATCTTATGGGAACCACATTGTTAAGTGCTGATGTGGAAGAGATTGAATACGCCACAGATAAGGAGGGGGACGGGTTAACGGGACAGATTATTTCTTACATGAAGTATGCAGGCGTGCTTGAAGCTGCAGATACATTATTAAGTCGGTTTAAAAAATATCAAAAAGGTAGTGAAACTGAAAATTCTGATAATGAAGACGTTACAGATATAGTTGACAAAGACAGTGAGGAACTACAAGATATTGTAAACAATATTAATAAATCTATTACAAAATTAAAAGATGTTACACGGCTTAATCAAAAAATATCTGTGGTTAGTCAGAAAACGGAAAAAATGACGGACACAATTTTATCAGGTGATAAGGTAAAAGATGTTCAAAAGTTTTTAAAGGAGTATAGAGAGCTGATAACAGAGCTTGATATGGAAGCAAGTGATGTAGACAGTGCCATAATCTTGATTAAACGGTACGAAAGAAAAAAAGAACAGTTTTTGAAGGAAAATGGCTATACATCTGATGCCGGAGATTACATAGATGATATTCTTAAAAATCTGGAAAGCGTAAAGGACATAATTGAAGATATAGAGAAGCTTGGTGTTTCCGATTTTAATGATATTGATTCGAGTAATATTAATACTGTGATAACGGCAGTGAATAATGCCGAAACAGTGAAAAATAAGTTGAAATCTCTACAAGTAAATGAAGCAACAGAAAAGGACAGGGAAAATCAGTCTTTTTATAAGAGAGCAAAGGAGTTCCTTAATACAGGAATTTTATCTCTTGTAGCAGAGAATGTTTCGCAATTGTCTAATGCCTCTATTTCTGCTTCAAATCTGCCAATACAATTGAAAAAAACAGAAAATACAAAAAGCTTACTGGACAATACAAAGAACAAAGCAATTCTGGCTTTATATGCAAATATGAAATTTGGAAATTATTTAAATTTAAAAAATAATTCCTGCCTAAAATATGAGCTGGAATACATTATTGGCGGTGAGTGTAACGATAAGGACAATCTAAAAAAGACAGTGGAAAAACTGGTTATGGCAAGAAATCTGATGAATGCAGCATATCTGATTACAGATAAGGTAAAAATGGCAGAAATTTCAGCTGTCGCGTTTTCTGTAGCCACAGCAATGTGTCTTCCATTTCTGGAGCCTGCAATTAAAGCCGTACTTATTGAAGCCTGGTCTCTGGCAGAATCTGTAAATGATGTAAAATTATTGCTAAGAGGTGAAAAAATACAATTAATCAAAAAATCCGGCAACTGGAGAACAAGTTTGAAACATCTTGCAGCATCCGGCAATATGCAGACCGGTGATAAAAAAGGATTTAACTATGTTACCTATTGCGAAATACTTATAATGCTTCAGGATAGTCATAATTGTATTTACAGAATTATGGATTTGATGCAGGTAAACATTCAAAACAAGTATAATAAGAATTTTTTAATGACGAAATGCTTTCAGAAAGTAAAAGTAAAAATAAACTTTAAGACAAAGTTATTATTTACTGCAATGCCATGGACAGTTAAGTTATTAAGTGATAATGAAGGCGCCTATGAATATAGCGTTGAGTGTTCAAAAAAATATTAAACAGATAGGAGGTAAATAGGCATGCCCTTTTTCAGGCCTGCAAAAAAAATAAAAAAAACAGGTTGTGTTTCTCTCCAAGTACATAAGTCAAAAAAAAGCAAAATAAAAGATTTTTCTTATTTGAACTGTAAAAGGGCATGCCTATTTACCTCCAAGGGAAGTATAACCATTGAGGCGGCAATAGCAACAGCCATATTTATGATAATCATACTTTTTGCAGAAAGTTTTCTGCTGGTAATACATACGGAGTTTTCTATGCAAATACATATCAATAATATTGTTCAAGATGTCGCAAAAAGCAAATTTTACATGCAAGCGGCAGATAAGGTATCGGATAGCAGTCAGAGTTTGTCTTATGTAAAAGAACAGATAAAAGTAAAAGAAGAAAATTTTAGTGTGGAAGCAAATAAGATAGGGATTCTGACAGAAGGGGATATTAATGCCGGATATCTTTGGGTCAGGCTTGCAACAAATATAAAACAGGGAGTATCTGATGACTCCGCACATTTTTGCAAAGTGACAGGAATGAATGTGTCTGACAGTACAATACAGGATGAAATGGTTGACATGATTGTAAAGTATCAACTTAAAATTCCATACGTGAATAAATATTTAAGGATATGCCAAAGAGGGCGGGTAAAAGACTGGACAGGAACAGATATTACCGGAGATAATAATCTTGTTTACATAACAAAGGAAGGAACTGTATATCACACAACAAAGGAATGCAGTCATTTGGTAGTAAAAATTAGAAAAGCGTATTATTCGGAAATAAAAAGCTTAAGAAACAGTAACGGGCAAAAATATAAAAAATGCGAATATTGCGTGGGAAAGATTTCGAATGAAACAGCAGGCATTTTTATTACAGAAGATGGAACAAAATATCACACAAGCTTGCAGTGTCAAGGATTAAAACGAAATGTAATAGCAATTGACATTACACAGGTGGGAGAAAAAAAACCGTGCAGTAGATGCGGACAGGGAGGATAAATGTTAAGGAATATATGGGCAATAATATTTTTATTAATCTGCTCCATAACAGATTTAAAAGAAAGAAAAATATATACATTCATATGTGTAATAAATTTATTTGCTGCATTTATAATGCATCTTGCGCTTAAAGATATATTTTCGGCAAATGTGGTTTGGGGAATTATCCCGGGAATGATATTTTTGGCAATAAGTTTACTTTTGAGAGAGGCAATTGGGAGGGGAGATGCATTGGTAGTGGTGACATTGGGATTCATCCAAGGGGCTATGTTTATAATGGAACTATTGGTATGGGCATTATGCATGTGCTGTCTTTTTGCGATAATTGTCGTTTTTCTAAAGAAAAAAAATATAACAGGCAGTATGCCGTTTGTTCCGTTTTTATTTTTGGGAGAGATAATTACACTGATAGTTAGAGAGTTCATAATGTAAAAAGAAAAGGAGGACATTGATGAAAAATAAATTGTCGGCTCAAATTACGCTGGAAGCAGCTATTGTGGTTCCTATTGTAATGTTGCTTGTGGTGTCATCGATGTATCTTTCGTTGTATATACATGATATTGTTGCGATAAAAAGCTTTGGATATTCGGCGGCAATTGAATATGCAGAAGAAGATTTTGAGGAGTTTCGAAAGAAAGTAACTGCGAAATTAAAAAATGTGCCATTGTTTGTTATGAATATACAAGCTGAATGTTATCAGGAAGTTGGAGCATATAAGGTTGTTATTACGTTTAATGGTATAAGTAACATTCATTGGTTAAACACAATAATAAATTCAGGTGATAATTTTCAGACAATCCAAGCAGAGAGAGGTATTTGCACGGAGTTTATGTATGCGGTGGAAGCGGTGTGTGACAAACTGAAATAAAGAAAGGTTAAAGAATGGAGATTGTCTACAAAAAAAATGGAAATCAGAATTATATGATTATTAGAGAAGGTTTCATCGATGAAAATGATTATAAACTGCAAATGATTCTTAATAACCGTATTGAAGGAATCATACCTATCAATATAAAAAATGTTAACAATTGGCATGATATATATTA
>CALWNA010000081.1 GCA_944382505.1 uncultured Lachnospiraceae bacterium | reverse complement strand
TCGTCTGAACATCCCATCCTCTGTAAAGAAAGGAATGTGAAGATTGTGCTGCTTCAATGGAATTCAGCATAATGGACAAATCACCACTTGTAGGATTTTTCATTCCCACCGGGATATCCATTCCGCTGGCTGTAAGCCTGTGCTGCTGATCTTCAACAGATCTTGCTCCGATTGCAACATATGAAAGGCAGTCTGAAAAATATCTCTCATTTTCAGGGTACAACATTTCATCGGCGATAGGAAATCCTGTATCTTCCATAATCTTTAAAAACATTTGGCGAATTGTAATCAATCCCTGTAACAGATCAGGTTTCTTTTCAGGATCCGGCTGATGAAGCATGCCTTTATAACCTTTGCCTGTTGTGCGGGGTTTGTTTGTGTAAACACGGGGAATGATAAAAAGTTTGTCCTGAACTTTTTCCTGGACTCTGGCAAGTCTTCCCACATAATCTTCGACAGCGTCCTGATTATCTGCGGAACAAGGTCCGATAATTACAGCAAACTTATCGCTTTCGCCCGTAAATATTTTCCTGATTTTTTCATCATTGATTTTCTTTTGATTTTCTACTGCCTCCGGAACCGGATACATGGTTTTAATTTCCAACGGAGTCGGTAATTTTCTAAAAAATGTGCTGCTCATAATTGTCTCCTTCTGTTAGCATTCAATTGAATAAATACGTGTAAAGTCCGTATTTTCTGTCAATTCTAAAGGATAGTATAACATAAAAGTTTCATAATTCAACAATTACACAATTAAATATATTTCAAATATTATAAAAAAAGTAGTATACTAAAAAAAGGAAAAAGAGAAGAGGAATGAGATATGTTTCACAGAATAATATGGATAATATTAGACAGCGTTGGCGCGGGAGAATTGCCTGACAGTGATAAGTTTGGAGACAAAGGTGCAGATACATTGGGGCATATATTTGAAAAAATACAGGGATTTGATTTGCCCAATATGAGACGCTTAGGACTGGGGAATATCGATGGACTGGATAAAATTCCTTCGGTAAAAGAGCCTGTGGGAATCTATGGAAAGGCTATGGAAGTTTCCAATGGAAAAGATACCACAGTAGGTCATTGGGAAATGACCGGTATTTATACGCGGGACAGATTTCCAACCTATCCGGATGGTTTCCCGGATGATATCATTGATAAGTTCATAGAAAATTCAAAAATTCCGGGTATCCTATGTAATAAAGCAGCCTCAGGAACAGAAGTGTTAAAGGAGTACGGGCAAATACACGTTACAACGAAAAAGCCCATTGTGTATACTTCAGCGGACAGCGTTTTTCAGATTGCCTGTCATGAAAAAGTCTATCCGCCGAAAGCTCTATATGATATGTGTCAAATTGCAAGAAAGATTTTGCAGGGAAAAGACAGAGTTGCCAGAGTCATTGCAAGGCCTTTTGTCGGAGACAATGGAGATTATCAGAGAACATCCAATCGACGGGATTTTTCGGTGGAGCCGGAGAAGGGGAATCTTTTGGAGATTTTATCCGATAACAACATTCCGGTTTACGCAGTTGGAAAAATAGGTGATATCTTTTGTAATACAGGAATATATCAATCCATTCATACAAACGATAATATGGATGGGGTAAATAAAACAATAGAATTAATGCACTCCATAGAAAAAGGTTTGATATTTACAAATCTTGTAGAATTTGATTCAAAGTGGGGACATAGACGTGATTTGAAAGGATATGCAAAAGGTCTTGTGGATTTTGATAATCGACTTCCCGAAATTATTCGGGCAATGAAACCGCAGGATTTGCTGATAATCAATTCGGATCATGGATGCGATCCCACATTTAAAGGGACGGATCATACAAGAGAGTATATACCGGTTTTAATTTATGGAGAGAATGCAAAGCATAATGTTAATATTCATATTTTGAAATCTTTTGCGGACATTGGGCAAACCATTGCAAATAATTTTGGATTGGAGATTAAACATGGAAAAACAATATCATGTGAAATTAAGTAAGGGCGATGTGGGAAAATACGTTATTTTGCCGGGAGATCCGGGTAGATGCGAAGCAATCGCAAAATACTTTGATGAAGCGCAATTTGTTGCCTGTAATAGAGAATATACAACGTATACCGGAACGCTTCTGGGGGAAAAGATATCAGTGACTTCAACGGGCATTGGCGGCCCGTCAGCGTCCATAGCGATGGAGGAATTGGTGGCATGCGGTGCGGACACTTTTATACGGGTTGGGACCTGTGGAGGAATCAATATGAAGGTACATTCCGGCGATTGCGTTATTGCCACAGGTGCAGTGAGAAATGAAGGCACAAGCCGGGAATATGCCCCAATAGAATATCCGGCAGTGGCTGACTTTGAAATATCTAACGCTTTGGCAGAAGCTTGCAAAAAATTAAATTTGCGATATCATTGTGGAGTCGTTCAATGTAAAGACTCTTTTTATGGGCAGCATAGTCCGGAGAGGATGCCGGTTTCTTATGAACTGCTGAATAAATGGGAGGCTTGGAAACGGCTTGGGGTTCTTGCCAGTGAAATGGAGTCGGCGGCATTGTTTACAGTGGCATCGGCAAGGAATGTGAGATGTGGTTCCGTATTCAGCGTCGTATGGAATCAGGAAAGAAAAGCGGCAGGGTATCAGGAATCTGACTGTATGAGTACTGAAAATGCCATAAAAACAGCCATAGAGGCGATAAAAATACTGATTAAGGATAAACCAGGATGTTAGAAAGAATAAAAAAGTTCAAGGCGGTTTCTAAGGAAAAATATGAGATCTGCAGAGCATTTTTTAAAAAGACATACAATAAGCACATCATATATATGTATATTGTTACGGCACTTCTTGTGAATCTTATTATTGAAATGATGGCGAGAAAATCATTTTGGAGCGGTATATTTTATCTTATAAGTTCACCGTATGTGTTTTTGTGTAACACAGCAATTATTTTAATGACATTGTCATTTTCCCTGCTGATAAAAAGACGTTTTTTTGCAATAAGCTTTATTTCGGCATTGTGGCTGACTGCCGGGATAACAAATACCATTTTATTATCTAACAGAGTCACCCCGTTTACGGCAACGGATATTGGCATGATAGACACCGCTTTTAAAGTATTGGACAAGTATTTTTCCGTATGGCAGATTGTTTTTGTAATAGTCTGTATCATACTGGCGATTGCAGCACTTGTGTTTATGTGTATTAAGGCACCGAAAGTGAATCACAAAATCAAATATGGCAGAAATGTAACAGCCATTGTCATTATATGGCTGTTGGGCATAGGCGGATTAAATCTCGGAGTGGCTTCCGGATT
>CALWNA010000080.1 GCA_944382505.1 uncultured Lachnospiraceae bacterium | reverse complement strand
GATCTCGGCAAGCCGTTTGAGCGTATCACCATGATAGACGCCGTTAAGAAATACGCAGGCGTAGACTGGAATGAAGTAAAGACATTAAAGCAGGCAAGAGAGCTTGCAAAAGAACATCATGTAGAATATGAGGAGCGCCATAAGAAAGGTGACATCCTCTCCCTCTTCTTCGAGGAATTCGCAGAAGAGCACCTGATCCAGCCGACTTTTGTCATGGATCACCCGATTGAGATTTCTCCGCTCACAAAGAAGAAACCGGGAAATCCGGACTATGTAGAGCGTTTTGAGTTCTTTATGAACGGCTGGGAGATGGCAAATGCTTACTCCGAGCTGAATGACCCGATCGATCAGAGAGAGCGGTTCAAAGCACAGGAAGAACTTCTGGCACAGGGAGATGAAGAGGCCAACACAACAGACGAAGATTTCCTCAACGCACTGGAAATCGGTATGCCTCCGACAGGTGGTATCGGATTTGGAATCGACAGAATGTGTATGCTTCTCACCAATTCCGCAGCCATCCGTGATGTATTGCTCTTCCCGACAATGAAGTCATTAGATGGTGTAAATAAGAAAAATGATGTAAAAAAACCAGTTTCCGAAACAGCAGAAAAAAATGTAGAAGCAGCACCGGAAAAGATTGATTTTTCCAAAGTAAAGATTGAGCCTTTATTTGAGGAAGCAGTTGATTTTGATACATTCAGCAAGTCGGATTTCCGGGCGGTAAAGGTAAAAGAATGCGTGGCAGTACCGAAGTCAAAGAAACTGTTACAGTTCACGCTTGATGACGGAACAGGCGAAGACCGCACGATTTTAAGCGGTATTCACGAGTATTATGAGCCGGAAGAACTGGTTGGAAAGACTTGCATCGCTATCGTAAATCTTCCGCCGAGAAAGATGATGGGAATTGACTCCTGCGGTATGCTGATTTCGGCAGTACACGAAGAAGATGGTCGTGAAGGCTTAAATCTTCTTATGGTAGATGACCGTATTCCGGCAGGTGCAAAGCTCTATTAAGATGATGTAAAGATGTACCGTTTTATCAAATAGACGGGACGTACTTCATTTGATAAAAAACTAAAAAAACAGCGATTTACATCAAACTTACATCAATTGATGCAGAAATCGGTGCAAGCAAGAAAAAATCGCATAATTAGCAGAATGAATGGGCAGTCCTGAAATCGGGATTGCCCATTTTTAGAAGAAAGACGAAAAACCCTTGACCTATACGCAGCGTATACGCTTATACTATCCACATAAATCATAAGGAGGTGCATCCGATGTTATTGAATGAAATTGTAAATGAGGTTGGAATGACAAAGCGTGCAGTTAAGTATTTATGAAGAAAAAGGATTGCTGTCAGTGGATAAAGATAACAATGGTTATCGTAACTATACTGCACAAGATGTTGAAACTTTAAAAAAGATTTCAGTATATAGAAAACTCGGTATTAGTATTAAAGACATACAGAGCCTTTTGGAAACTGGCGACAAAAGTATTCTTCTTCGTATTTATCAAGAAAAAGTGCAGGAAAAAGTTTTAAAAGACTCAGAACTTGAAGCTTTGAAGCAATTTATAGATGATGGTGACGCAGACAAAGCTAATGAGGCACTTGATTATCAAACCGTTGAAAATGCGATTGAGTCTTTGCTACCGGGAAAAGAATGGGGAGATTATTTTAAAAGTCATTTCAAACCATTTCTTAATGTAAGGTTGAAGACTCTGGAACAGAAGCAAGCACTACAGAATATATTAGAATATTGCGATGAAACGACATTGAAAGTTCCTTTTATCATGGGAATAGGTGCGAAGATGATAGGTGGGGTTGCACAAGAAATCAGAACCGCAGATGAGATGATAGCCTATTATCGTGATATGAGTGAAAGTGACTACGAAAGCTTAAAAGAAAAAGTATGGAAAGGTGCTAAAATGAAAAACAGTATAATGAAATATCATCCGGCATTTGTTTCACAGAGAAAAATGCAGAAAGAGTTACAAAATAAAGGCTATAACGATATATTCATTTCTAATTTGATGGTTCTGTCTCCAACGTATGCAGAATATAAGAAAGCGTTAGATAATGTGAACGATAGAATGTGTAGAGAACTTGGACTGTATTATGATAGCAATTACAACTTAGTTATTAAAAAAGATAATTCTAAGTAAAAGTTAAACTACCCTTTGAGAGAAGAGAAATCCTTTTCTCAAAGGGCTTTTTCTATTTATACAGATATTCGCAAACTACAAGATAAAGCCAAAACTTCATATACTCTAAGAACAAGGAGGGTGAGGTTTGGCTATGAACAACAGTTTAACAGAAGTACATCCGGAGCTTGTTTCGGAGTGGTCGGAGAAGAACTTACCGCTTACACCTGATGACATTACTTTCGGTTCAAATAAAAAAGTATGGTGGAAAGGTGCTTGCGGTCACGAATGGGAAACAAGTATAAAGGCTCGTTCCAATGAAGAAAAATGCCCGATATGTTCCGGTGCGAGAGTGATTGCAGGTATTAACGATTTGGCGACATTAGAGCCATTACTGGTAAAACAGTGGTCGGAAAAGAATAAGATAAAACCGACAGAAGTTTCTATTGGTTCTCATAAGAAAGTGATATGGAGATGTGAAAAAGGACATGAGTGGGAAGCTGCTGTTAAGAGCAGGACAATAAATAAAACTGGTTGCCCGTACTGCTCCCATAATAAAGTGTTGGCAGGCTTTAATGACCTTGCAACACTTCTGCCGGATATAGCAGCCGAGTGGTCGGACAGAAATTATCCGACACTTCCAACGCAGGTTACGGTCTTTGCCAATCGTAAGGCTTGGTGGAAGTGTAAGGATTGCGGCAGAGAGTGGAACACCCTTATTTCTACTCGTTCCGGTGGCAGTAAATGCCCGTATTGCAGTGGGTACATATTCCTGAAAGGGTTTAACGATTTGCAGACAACACACCTTGAAATTGCTTCTGAGTGGTCGGAGAAGAACTTACCATTGAAGCCTGATGAAGTAAATGCAAAGTCGAGGAAAAATGTCTGGTGGAGATGCGGTAAATGCGGTAACGAGTGGAAATCAGTTATCAATGCCCGTGTGAAAGGTACGGTATGCCCTGTTTGTGCGGAGAGAGAAGTCCTTGCCGGATATAATGATTTGGCGACAACAGACAGTCAGCTTCTCAGCGAATGGGATTATGAACAGAATAAATTGAAACCGACACAAGTATCACGAACTTCAGCAAAGAGAGCGTGGTGGAAATGTTCACTCGGACACTCTTGGAAAGCAAAAATCAGCGACAGAACAATTCTTAAAGGAAAATGCACCGTATGCGAAAGCCAATACCGCTCCGTGTTCCCCGGCTTGGCTGTTGCCTATTACGCAAATCAAAAAGGATTAAAAGTGCAGCTCGGTTCAGATAAACTATTAGGAATACCACTTGAAACCTACATTCCGTCAGAAAAGCTGGCGATAGAATTTACGAGCGGCTCAGAACAGATGGAGGTTCTCAAAAGCCACTTATGCAAGCAGCGAAATATAAAACTCGTTAAACTCCCTTTTAAGACAACCGAAACGGAAGCGGAATATTCCGACAGAGTAAAAGCAGTTTTCAAAAGCGTACATATCTTTATTTATTCTGACACTGATGCAGATGTTTCGGTAATCAGAGCAAAATTTAATGAATGGAGGAAAAGACTATGAGAGAAGAAAAGTTCCATATCTATCTTAATGATGACGAATATGGCAGAGTAATACAATCACTTATCCGTTTGAAGAACAGCCTGATAGCACAAGGCAGATATACCGACGGGGTTGACGATGTTCTCTGCAAGGTAATGTCAGCAAAGAAAAGAAAGCTCAAAATCAAATATTTCTGAATAAGAAAAGAGACCGTCTACACGATGTAAGCGGTCTTTGATTATTGTAGAGTAAGTCCGACAAACTGGAATCTGTCGATATCTTTATACCTAATCTGTTAGTAATCTATCTAGCAATATCTTCCTATTGTTTATAAACATCTCTGTAATTTGGTAATTTTCCGTTTCCTCATACTCACATAAATGTATACTTCCATCATCAAAACAATAGATATCTGCATCTGGAATACCTAATAAAATAGGAGAATGTGTAACTATAAAAAACTGTGCCCCTTTCTTTGCACATTTATATATTTCCATTAACAATGTAAGTTGTCTTTGCGGTGACAATGCTGCTTCTGGCTCATCAAAAAGATATAAACCATTAGCTTGTAAATTATTCTGTGCTAATGCTAAGAAACTCTCTCCATGTGACTTTTCATGATATTTAGCCGAAGGATGTGCCATATCTGCATATTCCTCTTCTTGTGTTGCAACATTATAAAAGCTTTCAGCTCTAAGAAAATATCCCCACTTTTCTTTTCGATATCCTTTGGAAATTCTTATCGCATTGCACAATTCTGAATGTGTATCATGAGTAGAAAAAACATAGTTTCTTGTTCCCCCCTCAGGATTAAAACCATGTGCTACAGCAAGTGCCTCCAACAAAGTTGATTTACCACTGCCATTTTCTCCAACAAAAAAAGTGATTGATTTATTGAAATCAAGTTTTTCAACACCTTTAAAAGCCTCTATTTTCTTTAAATAACTATTGTTATCAATTCTATTCCAATCGAATATTACCCCTTGTATGAATTGCTCGTTCATTCAATCACCTTCCTATAAAAAGAGTACCTAATCTATATCGTCTTGTCTTACGGACAAGAAGCGTCCCTTGCTCTAAAGAGCTCGGTCAAATTCCGATTTGTTTTTCTCTGGATTTCATATTATACACCAAAATTGTGAATATTTCTACCCGCCGTCTATTGACCTCAATTTTGAGGAAAATAGGCGGTTTTTTTTCGTTCAGAAAAAATTTTTTGAAAAATTTTCGGAAAAGCGGAGATTTTGGGTGTGCATTTCATACCACTTTGTCCAAATGAGTGAAGGGGTTCATTCCGGATAGCAAAAACGGAAGCCTTTTCGCTTGAAAATTGAATAAGTCATTCACTAAGACTTTATTTCTGATGATAGCCACTTTAGCAGGTACGCCGTG
>CALWNA010000079.1 GCA_944382505.1 uncultured Lachnospiraceae bacterium | reverse complement strand
TAATCCGCATGCACTGATGACCGGAAAGCGTGCACTGTATCGGCGGAAGTCATGCACTAAAACGCCGTGCAGTGTGCTCTGTCTGGTCGGTATATACATTTCCCTGCTCTCATTCTTTTCCACTATCTGTTTCACTGTCCTGTTCCTCACTTTCCTTTGATTTTTTGTAAAATCAAGCAGGATGAATCTTACTTGATTCCGCATATTAACATCTCGAAGCAAAGCTTCTCGCTGTTCTTACGCCCACCAAATGATATTTTGTGCAAGCACAATATCACTTGGTGGGCTTTTGCAACAAAAAATGCCCTATTAAAACTTCCGGCACAACCGAAAATTTAATAAGGCATTTGTTTTATTGTCGTTGGTTATTGATCAATTTCCTTGACACGATTATTTTATCAAAGGCTGATGCTTTCTTTCTTATTCTTTTACTTGCCACTTCCTTCTGTAGCTTTGTCGTGCTTACCTTTTTTCTTATTTGATTGCCTTCACTTGTTGCCCCTTTTACAGGTTTTATTGCAATGCCTGTTGTCTCAAATGCTCCATCAATGTTTTCACCACCCTCGACATTTTCAGTAATAGCTAATTCAGCCGTTCTTCCTGCTGATGTTGCACTTCTTTTGGCTCTGGTTGTCATTGACTTATTGTCAATCTTTATTTCATTCTTTTTATGAATCTTTCCATTATTTTTCTTGTGTATTTCTGTTTTAACTTCTTTTTCCTTGTTTATTTTCATGTTGTCCTCCTTGATTTTGGGTAAAAAATAACGCCAGGCTAGCTCCTTGCTAACTTGGCGTTAATGTATTAATTTTATATTATTTACTATGATGTAATTATCAGTAACCAAAGCTTCTATCTTTGTTTCAATTTCATTTCTAACTAAATTTTTCTTTCATCCGTGACTATATGCTCAATTCCTGAATATTCCTTGCTAAGATATTCTTTTAAAAAAGTTGGAAATGCCTTATGTTTATCTAGCTCCTTTATTGGTATCCAATGCATTTCTTCCCTTACCCCTTGAGAATAACTGTCACTGTTAAGTTGTCTTGTTCCTCTGGATTTCATTAAATAGTACATTGAAATTTCATGACAATCCATTCCTTTCAAACTTCCCTGATTTTCATTAAAGAAGTTTTCGTGAATGACTGCAAGACGATCTATTTCATAAGGTACACCCGTCTCTTCAAGCACTTCTCTTTTTACTGCCTGCTCAGAACTTTCTCCCATGTGAACTCCGCCACCAATTGAGTAATAATAGTCATCTATTTCATTTCCCGCAAATAAAACACAATCCTCTTCGATTATAATTGCTGCCGCACGGTATCTAAACCATTTATTATCTTTTGTAAAGCCACAATCATGTTCCATGTTTTTATCCTCCAGATTTCAAATTTCATATTAATGTTTTGTTTTCTTAACACCTTCTCAAATATCTTTTTTCTTTTTCTGAGCAATTTTATTTATAAATCGTTCTTCCATGACCTGATATAAATCTTTATAGTACGGTGATGCCTGCTTTTTCAAGGCTTTTCTAAATTCCTCAATGTATGGAATATTATCACTTACACTGTCAAAAAAATAGCTAATTTCACTGTATCTAACAATCGTATATTGGTCGTGCATCAGATAAACTGATAAGTCCTCATCTTTATAACTATAATCAGGTAAAAATATAAAATAATGTGTTTTCCTGTCCGTCGCATTAGCTTCGCCTTCTGCAAAAAAATAGTAATTTGACAATTGTGACTGAATCCCTTTCGCCTTTAAATCATGACGTTCATTATCCACGCCATTTATACCTGACTTAATTTTATTTTCTATGACGATAATGTGACTGTTATTTTCCAACCACAAATCTATGTTGTGATATTCTCTTTTTACAAGCATGTTTTCATCTGTAGCTATATGTAGAACATCATTAACAAGTCGTTTTTGTACATTGGGAAAGTTACTAAGATAGTGTTCCATCCAATTTGAATACACCAATTCGTCATCACTTTTTCCTATTATATCAAGTATTCCAAAGTTTGAATTGACAACTTCACTTTCCTGTATCATTTTTGATGTATTTTCACTCTCCCAATACATTTCCGTGTTAATCATTTTCTCAAGTACTTCATACGCCCTTGTTCTTGTATCCTTATATGCATATAATTTTAATGACTGCCTTGAAAACCGAAATTCGGGTATGTAAATATATGAATCATTTAACGCTGCCTTTTCATCGTCAACAATGTAAATTTTATTTTTACGATTAACATTTCTATATTTATTTGCCTTGAAGGTGACATAGACCGTATTATTTTGTTCAGAAAATATATCGTTTACCGGCAATCCGCCATAGGAAATATTATTTTTTGCTATGGCATCTTTTTGTCTTTCGTCATCTATTGTACCTGCTTCTTTGGCTTTTTTTATGGCTTCACGGCTTAAAATCAAGGACAACTCCCCTGCATACCCAATTATTTCATAGCAGTGTTGATTTATTAACCTGACAAAAATGACAGCCTTAGTGTTTTGGGATTTTTCATTTATTGTTCCCCAGGGACTAATGTAAACATAGTTCTCTCCATTATCCGTTTTAAAAGTATTAATTATTTCATGACCTATATTTTCGCTTAAATACTTACCTGCATACATACGCTCAATTATAATTGTGTCTGCATACATCTTTTCTTTGTTTTTACTGCCCATGCTCTTCTCCTAGCTTTAGCTTCTTCAATGGTTTCCGATTTTCTTTTTTTCCATTCTACCACACCACCCTCCGCCCAGCAATTGTATTCCTACACTCCTTCTCTCTCCATTTTCTCATACAAATTTGTATTATACAGCCTGTACAGCTCGCTATCCTTGTCAATCACGTTATCAAACGGTACCATTCTGCTTCCGCATTTTATCAGTCCGCATCCTGACGGCGAGTCTATCACATAATTAAGTTGTTCCTCTGATATTTCCAGTGCCTCCACTATCTTTTCTATGTCTTTGCTTGACTGATTTAAAAGAAGTATGAATGCTGAGTTTGAAAGCATTGTGGTGCTTGTCTCACTCATTAAAAGGTCCAC
>CALWNA010000078.1 GCA_944382505.1 uncultured Lachnospiraceae bacterium | reverse complement strand
CTCTGCGCGAAAATGCGAAAAGGTTCACTGAATGAATATGCTAAAAAATTAGGGTGTAATAAAATAGCTTATGCGCATCACAAGGACGATTTAATAGAGACAATGTTTTTATCATTGCTATATGAGGGCCGCTTCCACTGCTTTGCTCCGGTTACATATTTGGACAGAATGGATTTAACGGTAATCAGACCACTGATGTACGTTCCTGAAATGGACGTGATTGGTTTTACAAATAAATACGAATTGCCGGTGGCAAAAAGTCCTTGTCCGGTAGACGGTCACACAAAACGTGAATACGTGAAAAAGTTAATACGTCAGTTAAATGAAGAAAATCCGGGGTGCAAGGAACGGTTTTTCAGAGCGATTATCAATGGAGGTTTTTAGATGACAGCAAATAGAAATTATCATGATCAGGTCAATATAGATAATGAAGTAAAATTGCGCGAATTGCAGCAACAGCTTCCTCACTTTTGCGCTGAATTTTTCCGGGGAATTGAGCCTACCACTTCTTCCAGAACACGAATTGCTTATGGGTATGATTTGGTCGTGTTCTTCCACTATATGCATGCAAAGAATCCGGATTTCAAAAATTTGGAAATCAGTGATTATCCTCTTGATATCTTGGATAAAATAACAGCCACGGATATTGAAGAATATCTTGAATATTTAAAATATTATGTTACGGAAGATGGCAGGGAACATACCAATGGAGAGCGGGGAATAAAACGCAAATTAGCGTGTCTCAGAACGTTGTACCGCTACTTCTACAAAAAAGAAAAGATTTCAACCAATCCGGCGTCAATTGTGGAAATGCCAAAAGTTCATCAAAAAGAAATCGTAAGGCTGGATACCGATGAAGTCAGTATTCTATTAGATGAAGTCGAAACAGGCGATAAACTTACCAAATCCCAACAACATTTTCATGATAAAACAAAAACAAGAGATTTGGCAATACTCACACTGCTTCTTGGAACCGGTATTCGTGTATCGGAATGTGTTGGAATTGACATTGGTGATGTGGATTTTAAAAATTCCGGAATTAAAATCCGGAGAAAAGGCGGAAATGAGACAATTGTATATTTTGGTGAGGAGGTTGAAAAAGCACTTTTGGATTACATAGAAGAAAGAAAATTAATTGTTGCACAAAGCGGTCATGAAAATGCTCTCTTTCTTTCTCTTCAAAAAAGAAGAATTGGAGTTCGCGCCGTAGAAAATCTTGTAAAAAAATATTCCGGTCTGGTGACAAATCTGAAAAAAATCACACCCCATAAGTTGCGAAGTACATATGGTACTGCACTTTACAGAAAAACCGGCGATATTTATCTGGTGGCGGATGTGTTGGGACACAAAGATGTTAATACGACCAAAAAACATTACGCTGCCATTGAGGATGAACGACGCCGCAAGGCAAGAAATGCAGTAAAGTTAAGAAAAGACTGAAAAATAGATTGTAATGGTTTTCCATTGCAATCTATTTTTATCAAAAGAAACAAAAGAAACATATGATTTTGCGAACATCTCTTCAAGTAGTATTATTATTTTTTATATTCGTCACTGTAATAAGCAATGATGAGATGATGTCCGCTTGTAATTTTGTCAGAAGTCAATTGATTGTTTTTCTTTACTTCTTCAATATATTCAGATTTTGAAATCTGTGTATCAGCAATATACTTTTCTGCTATGGAGGTGAGCGTATCTCCCGGCTGAACCTCATAACTTGTATAATATTTGTATTTTGCATAGCTTCCGTCACTCATTGCATCCACATTTACCAGTTTAATAGATGCAAACAGAGCGATTAACAATAATATCATAAACGTTGATGTAAATAATATTTTCTTTTTTAAAGCGATCATAATGATATCCTCCTAAAAATATGTATGTAAAGTTTTTGGAACGTTTGTTCGCTTCTGATATAGTAATATTATCACCCGAACGAACGTTTGTCAACAAAAATCCGAATATTTGTTCGAAAAAATGTTGCATATTTTTTTTGACTGTGCTAATATTGATATATCAAGAGTACCTTACTTAGGTCTTTTAACTATAATTTTATTATTTATGATTAAGGGGAGGAAATTTATATGCCTGGAAAGATTAGTGCAAAGCAAGAACAGATTTTAAACTATATTAAAGAAGAGATTTTATCAAAAGGTTATCCCCCTACTGTTCGGGAAATCTGCGAAAAGGTCGGTCTCAAGTCTACTTCTTCTGTGCATGCCCACTTATCTACACTGGAAAATAACGGATATATAAGAAGAGATCCAACCAAACCAAGAGCGATTGAGATTGTTGATGACGAGTTTAATCTTACACGCCGTGATATGGTTAGTATTCCTATTATTGGACGGGTTGCCGCGGGAGAGCCGCTTTTGGCTGTTGAAAATATTGAAAATTATTTTGCCGTTCCGGCAGAATTTTTGCCAAATCATGAGACATTCATTGTAAAAGTACATGGAGAAAGCATGATTAATGTTGTAATGTTTGAAGATGATTTTTTGATTGTAGAAAGGACTTCTGTTGCGGAAAATGGAGATATTATTGTTGCGCTGATAGACGATTCTGTTACTGTTAAGAGATTTTTTAAGGAAAACGGATATATCAGGCTGCAGCCGGAAAATGATACGATGGATCCGATTATTGTGGATGATTGTCAGATTTTGGGCAAAGTTCATTCTTTGTATAGACCTATGGTTATATAGTAAACGGATTTTAAATTATGTCAGATATTGTTAGAATTATTTTTATTGTATATTTCTATTGCAATGAAAATAAGCAAAAACGAGAGTGTTTCAAAAGATAAACGACTTTTGAGACACTCTCGTTTTATATGTTTTTTACTATATAAATAATTAATAAGCAAGACATTCATCCAAGGACTTCATAATAGCTTCCTTGTCCATATCGTGTCCGATAAAAACAACTTTAATCATTCTGTCTCCTACTTCTTCATCCCAGTCTGCAACAAGTGTAGGATCTTCTGCCATCATTTTCTGGCGGACTTTTCTTGGCGCTGTGGCAACCCACTGTCCGGCATTGGCAATATTAATCTGTCTTCCCGCCTGCTCAAACATATAAGCGTCATTATTGTTTTCAGCAGCCCAAATAATACCTTTGCTTCGAATGATTGTTTTTGGTATTGTATCCAGCCAGTTTTCGAATTTTTCCTTTGCAAAAGGTTTTCTTCGGTAATATACGAAAGAACCGATACCATATTCTTCTGTTTCACCTTCCCCGTGATGATGATGGTGATGCCCATGCCCATGGTGTTCATGATCATTGTGCTCCGCTTCGGCGTGATCGTGGTGATGGTGCTCTTCATGTTCCTGTGCGTCGTGTGATTCGTCTTCTTCCGCTGCACCTTCCAATTCCCGAATCCATCCGGCAGACATACTTGATTTTTCAAAATCAAATCTGTTGGTATCAAGAATTTCATCGACATCCACCTGACCATAAGTTGTCTCCAACATAACTGCTTCCGGTTGAAGTTTTCTGATGATTGCCTTTACTTTTCCAAGTTGTTCCGGGGTGACGGTATCAACTTTATTTAAAATAATTGTATTGCAAAATTCAATCTGTTGAATAATAAGATTTTCAATATCCTCATCATCAATATCGTCTCTGATAAGGTTATCACCGCAGCCGAACTCATCTGCCATTCTTGCAACGTCTACAACGGAAACAATATTATCCAGTCTTGCAATCTTAGCCCGTTTATCATAGGAACCGTCCAGCATTGTAATTGACTGGGCAATTGGAATCGGCTCGCAGATACCACTGGCTTCTATTAAAATGTAATCAAATTTCCCTGTTCGAATAAGATCAATAATCTGATTGATTAAGTCAACCTTCAAGGTACAACAAATACATCCGTTCTGCAATGGTACAAGATTATCATCTTTCTGCGTGACCTGTCCACCCTTTTCAATAAGAGACGCATCAATATTTACCTCTCCGATATCATTTACGATTACGGCAACTTTATATCCTTTCTGATTAGAAAGCACCTGATTTAATAAAGTTGTTTTTCCTGCACCAAGATACCCTGTTAACAATGTAACCGGCACTAATTTCTTTTCCATTTTATCTACTTCCCTTCTTAACATTATCAATAACTATACTAAAGTAAACTATTAAATAGTTTATTACAAATTTGTGAAAGAAATATTATTGCAAAAAGTAAGCGCTATAAGGTTCCATTTTGAACCCGTTGCTGACATCTATTATATCACCGCTGATGCAATCTGTAACTTTGCTTTTCCCAAAATCTGCACGGGCGATATATTCGCTTTCGTCCGCATTAATTGCAACGAAAACAGATTCCTCATTCTTTTTTCTTCTGAAGATGCATTGTCTGTTTGTTAAAACAACCGATGTAAAATCCCCGTAATTCAGTGCAGAGGAGTTCTTTTTTGCCTCAGACAGCTTAGAAATAAATTCTGTCAATTCATTAAATTCCGGTTTTGCAAAAGAAGGCCGAAGGGCCGGATCCCCCTGGCTCTTATCTGCCTTGGCGCCCCATTCACTGCCATAATAAATGCAGGGAATTCCGGGCATACCGAACATTAATGCATATATTAAAGGTAAATGTCGTTTATTTGTCAGGATGCTTGCAACTCTTGTCACATCATGATTGTCCACAAAAGAAAGCAAATGTTTGCCTTTATAAAGTGTCCAGTTTTCCGGTCCGAATTGTCGTAAAAGAGAATGATTGATTTCAAACATATTCATGGAATTAAAGCTTGAGTAAAGCCCTTTGTAACACTCATAATTTGTAGCTGAGTGCAGCATTTCATCATTCATTCTCTGATTATAGTCTCCGTGGAGCATTTCACCCACCAAAAAGAAATCGGGTTTTAAAGAATCACAGAAACTGCGAAGCTTTCGTAAAAAGTCGAAATCAAGACAATAAGCTACGTCCAGTCGGATTCCGTCAATATCAAATTCTTCAATCCAGTATTTTACGGCATCCAGAAGATAATTTACCACGTCTTCATTGCGCAGATTCAGTTTTACAAGGTCATAATTGCCTTCCCATCCTTCATACCACAGACCGTCGTTATAATTTGAATTTCCGTTTAAATCAATGTGAAACCAGTCCAGATATGGTGAATTTTCTCTGTTTTTACAGACGTCCATGAACTGTTGAAATCCACGTCCCACGTGGTTAAAAACGCCGTCTAAAACTACTTTTATGCCATTATCATGTAAATCCCTGCATAGTTTCTTAAAGTCTTCATTATTGCCAAGTCTTACGTCGATTTGTGTGTAATCTCTTGTATTGTATCCGTGTGTGTCAGATTCAAATAATGGAGAAAAATAAATCGCATTTGCCCCCACTTTTTTTATATGTGGAATCCAATCGGTTACTTTCAAAATTCTATGTTCTAACTTTCCGTCGTTTTCATAAGGCGCTCCGCAAAATCCCAGCGGATAAATCTGATAAAATACACTTTCATATGCCCACATAAAGTTATCCCTTTCTATTCATCTTATATATTACAATTCATCTGCATCTACAATTTTTCCGTCACGCCAGATTCTTTCCAAATCATAAAAAAGTCTGTCGTCTTCATTAAATACATGGACGATAACATCGTTAAAATCCATTAATATCCAGTTCGCATTCTTGTAGCCTTCAATATGCTTTGCAGAAATTTTGACTTTTGCAAATGTTTCTTCTACATTGTCAGCCAGTGCTTTTACCTGATTCTCATTGTTGCCGCCTGCGATAATAAAGTAATCTGCCAATACAGAAATATTTGATATGTCAATTACTGTTATATTAATTCCTTTTTTGTCATCCAATGCATTCAATGCAAGCTTTGCCATTTCTCTTGATTCCATATTTACCTCTCATCAATTATCTTCTTATAAAATTTGTACGCATTCACGGTGTTTTCATCAATACTTTTATTTTTTGAACTTTCCAGATAAGTTAAAGTATCTTTTAATATATTGTATACAAGCAAATCCAAATCCGTCTTTGCAATTTTTCGTAATTTTTCCAAATTTGGCTGTTTATTGCGGCCGGGTTCAATATAATCTGCAGAAAAAATAATTTTTTCCAGATCGCTCATATCCTCTTTTCCTGTCGTATGCCAAACTATGGCAGAAAGAACTTCCTCATCCGTAATACCGTATTGGGTATTCGCCAAATATGCTCCGGCTTTTCCGTGAAGCAGATAAGGATTTTTCTCTTCTGTGTCAGAGATTGGAAGGTTATTTTCATGACAGATTCTTAAAAGTTCTCTGTCGCTTAAATTTTTGGCACAATCATGCAATAAGCCGGCCAGATATGCTTTATTTGGATTGACATGGAAAATTTCAGCCATTTTCTTTGCGGTCTTTGCAACCCCGAGGGTGTGCTCAAAACGATTCTTTTTGAGCTTTTTTTGCAAATCTTCGGTTATTTTATTGACAGACCATGCAATATTAATATTGTCATCCTGGTAGAGCTTGTTTTCTTTGATATAATGAAATACAACTTCAGGAACCATTTTTTCAATTTGCGAATATTCATGGGTTCTGATGAAACTGGAGGAAACTGCCATGGAATTCATGGAAATAATGCCGACTTTTGTATGAAAAGTATGCTCGATTTCAAAGATTTTCTCATCCATGACGTTTGAACTTTCATCCTCTCGTCTGACAGCCAAAAGCCGGGAATATTTTAAAATCACATCCGGTCTGTACCAGCTCATAAAAGACGCAATAGAATCACTGCCTAAAATAAAGTAAAATTCATCTTCCGGATGCAGTTCCTTTAACATATTAAGCGTATCTGCTGTATATGTTGTATCCTGCTTATTAAGTTCAAAGTCAGAAAAGAAAACATTTTCAATATCCTTCAGGGCAAGCCTTATCATATTTGCCCTGTGAAAGTTACTTGTGATTCGATTTTTATCCTTATGTGGAGGATATGGGGTTGGCATAATGACAACCTTATCAAGTGAAAACTGTTTCAGCGCTTCTTTAGCAATTTCAATATGAGCATTGTGAATTGGATCAAATGTCCCGCCGAGTATTCCTACTTTCATATAACTCCTTTATGTTCCTTAAATGATTATTTACTTTAAGGAAGAATAATTTTTCTGTTTTTTTCTTCTTTTGCAGGTCTGTATAGTACGATTTTTCTGCCGATAACGTGAACCAATGTAGAGCGGGTTCGGTCAGATAGGACTTCTGCTATGGATCTGCAGTCATCTGCACAGTTTTTCAATACATTAATTTTGATAAGTTCTCTTTTTTCCAAGGCTTCGTCAATTGCAGCCGTAAGTTCCGGCGTAACGGATGACTTCCCCACCTGGAATATTGGTTCTTCCATGGCAGAAATTTTTCTTAAATAAGCTCTTTGTTTACTATTCATATATCTTTCTCCGTTTTTTATTATATTTTTGTGTTGTGAAACAAGTATCACATTTTTATAAATCAACAATAGAAAAATCAAAACTATTTGTAATAATCAAATTGATGACCGTATATTTTAACAGTGTCACCATCTTCTATTCCCAAATCTTCCAATTCCCGGAGAATACCGTTATCTTTCATAAAATTCTGGAAAAACATAAAGCCCTTTTCCGAATCCAGATTCGTATATCCGAGCATTCGCTCGATTCTCGGTCCTTCCACGGAATATATTCCGTCACCGATTTTTTCAACAGTATATGGCAATGTTACATTATCCTGATACTCACTTGGATCATACTCCTGCGCATAAACAGTTGGAGCATCATCAAACTGATCAAGAAGTTCACGTACATAGTAAAGCAACTCCTTTAATCCCTGGCCGCTGACTGCGGAAATCGGATAGACTTTTGTCTCCGGCTCAAATTCTTTTTTGATTTTTTCTATGATTTCATTTGTATCGCCCGAAATAGCATCTATTTTATTGGCGGCAATTACCTGAGGTCTTTTTAACAGGTCAGGGTTATAAGCTTCAAGTTCTTTATTAATTGCCTTGATATCCGCAATAGGGTCTCTGCCCTCCACAGAAGCGGCATCAATCATATGAATGATAACTTTTGTTCTTTCAATATGTTTTAAAAATTGGTGGCCTAACCCCACACCTTCGGAAGCGCCCTCAATCAGCCCAGGGATATCTGCAATAACAAATCCTTTCCCTCCATCCAGATCCACAACACCAAGATTCGGATTTAATGTTGTAAAGTGATAATTGGCAATTTGGGGATCTGCATTGGTGACTCTTGACAAAAGCGTTGATTTTCCTACATTTGGAAAACCTACCAGACCAACATCGGCAATACTCTTTAATTCCAGTGTAACATTTAATTCCATCGCTTTTTGCCCCGGCTGGGCATATTTAGGAACCTGCATGGTAGCTGTGGCATAGTGTTGGTTTCCCTTTCCACCGCGACCGCCTTTTAAAACAACAACACGCTGATTATCGCCACTCATATCGGCGACGATTTTGCCCGTTTCTGCTTCTCTGATAATTGTCCCTTCCGGAACTTTGATAATCAGATCGGCACCATTTTTTCCTGTTTTATTTTGTTTTCCGCCGTCTTCGCCGGGCTGTGCTTTATAATTATGGTTGTGTCGAAATTCATAAAGGGTGTTTAATCCTTTATCAACCTGAAAAATTACGTCGCCGCCTTTTCCTCCGTCACCGCCGTTCGGGCCGCCGTTGGCAACGTATAATTCCCGACGAAAGGAAACATGGCCATCGCCGCCTTTTCCTGACTTAATAAAAATTTTTGCAAAATCTGCAAACATAATACACCTCCTATTGGGGCTATATAAAATTAGGCTTCAAATCAATAAATTGACTTGAAGCCTGTTGTTTTTGTTTGAATTATTCAGCTACAGGATATACAGAAACCTGCTTTTTGTTTCTGCCTTTTCTTTCAAATCTTACGATTCCGTCTGATGTAGCAAATAATGTATCATCTCCACCACGGCCTACATTAACACCCGGGTGAATCTTTGTACCACGCTGTCTGTAAAGAATGTTTCCTGCTTTTACAAACTGTCCGTCTGCTCTCTTGGCACCAAGTCTCTTTGATTCTGAGTCTCTACCGTTCTTTGTAGAACCAACACCCTTTTTGTGAGCGAAGAACTGAAGGTTCATCTTCATCATAGCTATACCTCCTTATAATCTAATGATATAAAATCTTTGTTTTCTTTTTGTAAATCTCTCAGTCCCAAGACAAGAGATCTGATTAACAACCGGGATTTATCGGAAGGAATATCTGTAAACCGGAAATCAATAAGTCCGCCTTCTTCATCAGAATCAACTTCAAATTTATCATCCGTAAATGTCTCTACGGAATTGATGAAATTAATTGCTAATACTGAAATCCCTGCACAAACAATATCTGCACCTGCATCAGCATATCCGGAATGACCTTCTATGCGGATACCGATGTATGCATTTTTTGTGTTGTAAACTGTAATATTTGTCATAACAAGTACCTGCAAAATTAAGCATTGATTTTGTCAATCTTAACTTCTGTATACTGCTGTCTATGACCGTTCTTTTTATGATAACCTGTTTTTCTCTTATACTTGTAAACGGTAATTTTTTTTGCTTTACCATCTCCAACAACTGTCGCTTCCACAGATGCACCGTCAACCGTTGGGCTTCCAACTTTAACGTCATCTCCGCTAACTAAGAGAACCTGGTCAAAGGTAAACTTGCTTCCGGCTTCAGCGCCAAGTTTTTCAACTTTTAAAGTATCGCCTTCTGAAACCTTATACTGTTTACCACCTGTTGCTATAATTGCGTACATTATGGGCACCTCCTATTACTCATTACTCGCCAGCTTCGGTGATTGCCAAAACAATACTTATAACCACACTGAGCGGCATACCGTAGTATAATAGCATAAAAATTTAATGGTGTCAAACATTTAGTTGATTTTTACACTTTCATTTTCTGCAATTGGAATCACCACACAATTCTGACCGTTGATTGTCTCTCTTCTGATTAATTCTTTTTTATCTGCATTTACTTTTATAATAATATCGCTTCCGCTTTCTGTGATATCAGAAAGTTTTCGGTTTAATTCTTTGATTTCTTCTTTCAGAAGATATTTCTCGTTATTTTCTTTGACAATTTTTGCTGCTTTGTTGGGAATAATATCCCCAATCAAAGGTAATTGTTCTTCCGCTGTATTGCTGATAGATGAAATATAATTTTCCCCAATCTGTTTCGCTTTTGTTTCCTGGATGCCGGCATATTCCAAAGCTTCCTTTATGGATTCTTTTGAGATATATGTATCCGGTTGTTCTTCTGATTTTTGAGCCAGTTCAATATTTACGGAATCCATAACATCTTGAACGGTTTCTTCATCGACCACTTCTGAAACCATGTCACATAAAACATTCTGTTTCTGAGCGAAAGTCAGTTTTTCGCTGCATCCCAGAATATCTTCAATCATTTCTTTATGGGGATTTTTAGAATCTGCCGTATATAACAATACAGAATGAATATCACTGCTTCTGTCATTAAATGCAGGAAAAATAAAACCGGTTTCCGGCATTCCCACCATCCACTCTCTGCTTAATGTCCCGATTCTGTTTTCCGGTTTATTGTAACCCAGTCCCGGCTTTGACAAAATCATGGGACAGATTGCACAGATGATATATTCATATACCTCCTCAGATTCGTCTAATTTATTATTGTCAGTGGTCTTTGTCATTACATCATATACATCGTGATAAAGTAAAATAAGATAATTTCCAAGAGAATCATATTTTTCTATAATCATATCATAAAAAGTATCTAACAATGCCTGTTCTTTCAGTCCGCTTTTCTTAAGCCCCAGAAGAAATTGCTGATGACCGCCGGGTTTTTCCTCTTCCAAAGGGAAATCCAGTTCTAATATATTGTTCCCCACATTTGTGGACAGGACTTTTTTTGCCACTTCCAGATATTTGTAGTATTCATCATCTTCCAGATTTAAAAAGATTTCATCAATGGTCGTAACTTTCTTTTTATTATCATCAACATAACAGCCGCACATTTTTGTAAATGTGCAACTGTCCTTTTTTAATCTTCTTCTTAATTCACTGATTGATTTTTTATCCATAACTCCGACTCCTTTTAGCATAATTATTTATCGTTTGTCACATCGCCGCTTCCTGATAAATCAATGGAATCTCCCAGATATTTCGGTTCCGCCTTTACAATACATTTCCCGAAAGATTTTACTCTGGCAAGCCATTCTCTTGCTATTCGGTAATATTGTTTGTTGGAATACGATCGTAAATCCGAGGAAACCCCATAGGCATCCAGCCCTAATTGCTCTGCAATATAAAGCGCTCTGTACAAATGATATTTTTGTGACACAATCACAACTTTTTGAGCACCGAATATTTCTTTTGCCCTGTAAATAGAATCGTAAGTTTCAAACCCGGCATGATCCATAAAGATATCTTCCGATGGGATTCCGTCTTCTATGGCATAACTTTTCATTGTATTCACTTCATCATAATTATCACGCCCGTGGTCGCCTGACATCAGTAACTTCGAGGCGGCTCCGTTAAAATATAATTGTTCTCCGATAATAATTCTGTCCTCAAGCATCCAGGAGGGTTTTCCACTCTCTCTTACGCCGGCACCGAGAACAATGATACAGTCGGCATTCAGCTCCTTGGCTTCATCAACTGTTAAAATGTTTTGGGATACGCAGCCTTTCATATAAAGATTGATCCCGGTCACAATCAAAATGCCGACAATACAGAAAAATATAATCCAGCATAAAATTTTTATAATCATTTTCTTTAATTTCCCGGTTTTCTTTTTTGATGTTTTATTCATATCTGATGTTTTTTTTTGCATTTTATCGTTTTTAGCAGTTTTCATAAGATTACCCCAAGTGATTTCTATATTGAGACGGCGTCAGCCCGGTTATACTTTTAAACACTTTCATAAAATGTTTTTCATGTTCATATCCGACTGCCTGCGAAATCTCATTGACTTTCATATCCGTCTCCGTTAACAGTTTTTTTGCTTCTCCGACTCTGATATCCTTCAAATAATTGACAAACTTTGTACCTGTATACTGTTTGAAGGTAAAGGAAAAAAGAGAATAGTTCATGGAAATATAATTTGATACAACTGCCATATTTAAATCCGTAGCATAATTTTCCTTTATATATTCAATTGCCTTTTTCATTTTAAGACTTGTCTTATGCTCATCTACATCACCGCTGATAAGCTCATTAAAGTGCTTGATCCATTCTTTTACAAGCAACATATATTCATCAATTGTTTGAAAACTAAACATATCAAGCAATTCCATGACTTCATGCTCTTTATTTTTTAACACTTTATTATAAACTTTCATCGTCGTAGTTATTATTATTTCCATCTGTTCCTGAAATTCATTGATGGAATATTTTCTGGCTTTTACTCCTTCAACAAATAATTCAAGCTGATTCAGAGCTTCTTCTAATTTATTGG
>CALWNA010000077.1 GCA_944382505.1 uncultured Lachnospiraceae bacterium | reverse complement strand
TTTATATATCTACCATATGTGGGATTATCGGACGCCTCTCTATGACATCATGGAAGGTCTGAATAAGATGGTTCAGGAAGGAAAAACACGTTATATCGGAATTTCAAACTGCTTTGCATGGCAGCTTGCAAAAGCAAATGCTCTGGCAGAAAAAGAAGGATTTGCGAAATTTGTGTCCGTACAGGGACATTATAATCTTATCTTCCGGGAAGAAGAGCGGGAAATGGCAAAATTGTGTGCGGAGGATAACATTGCAATGACGCCATATAGTGCCTTGGCAGGCGGCAGACTTTCTAAGCATCCGGGAGAAACATCAAAGCGATTGCGGGAGGATGATTATGCAAAGCTGAAATATGATGCTATGGCAGAGCAGGACGGGTTAATTATAGCGAGAGTGGCAGAATTAGCAGAAAAGCATGGAGTATCCATGACAGAAATCTCTCTGGCGTGGCTTTTAACAAAAGTGACGTCCCCGGTAGTAGGCGCGACAAAACTTCATCATATTGAAGGCGCTGTAAGAGCGGTAGATTTTCAATTGTCAGAGGAGGAAATCGCTTATTTGGAAGAACTTTACGTACCTCATAAACTCGTCGGCGTAATGGCGCAGAATACGGCTGCCTCTGAAAAAAATTGACAGAATCGATGATTTCGTTGCGATGCCGGAAAAGTCTAAATAATATAGGAAAGGATAATCGATATGAAAAGAAGGCGGATTGTACTGTTATTAACTTTAACGGTATTTTTCCTGATTGGCTGCGGACAATCAGGAGAGACATCTTATGAGGAAAATCGGACATTACAGACAGCGGGAAATGAAAGCACAGATGAATCCTCTGAAACTGCGTATATGGAAAATCAGGAAACTACACAAAATGCAGAAGAGTTTTCAGAAAGCGGCGTCCCAATTGTTTATATGACGACAAATATCAATTCGGATGGTCTTATGGCTGTTTATGATGCTCTGAGGGCATCTCCCTCCGGGAAGATTGCTGTAAAGTTATCTACCGGGGAGCCGGGCAGTAATTATTTACGGACAGATTTGATTGGAGAACTGATACAGTCTTTTGATGATGTTGCTATTGTGGAGTGCAATACCGCTTATGGTGGTTCTCGCGCAAATACGGCGATGCATTATCAGGTGGCAGAGGATCATGGATATACGGATATCGCCACAGTAGATATTATGGATGAAGACGGTTCCATGACGATTCCCGTAACCGGTGGAGATAATCTTACAGAAAATTATGTGGGCGCAAATTTTGCAAACTATGATTATTTTGTTGTATTGTCTCATTTTAAAGGCCATGCAATGGCGGGTTATGGAGGAGCGATTAAAAATATTTCTATCGGCATTGCGTCCAGTGAGGGAAAATCCCATATTCACAGCGGAGGTACCGGAGGAAATATGTGGAGCGGTGAACAGGATGCTTTTCTGGAATCTATGGCAGAAGCCGGAAAATCTGTGGTGGATTATCTGAATGGTAATATCCTGTATATCAACGTAATGAACAGGCTTTCTGTTGACTGTGATTGTGACGGCAGTCCTGCAGAACCGGATATGCATGATATCGGAATTTTAGCCTCTTTTGATCCGGTGGCTTTGGATCAGGCGTGTATCGATCTTGTATATGCCGCAGAGGATGGTCAGTCACTGATTGACCGCATTGAATCACGAAACGGACTGCATACATTGGAACAGGCGGAAAAAATCGGTTTGGGAAGCAGAGAATATCAGTTGGAGAATATAGATGATTGATGTGATACGCCGTGAGGCAATATATTTCTGGTATTATTTTAGTGTCCAGTTTGAGCAGATTTTCTTTTACTGGGTACTTGGCATGATTCTCGGCTCAGCGATTTCCGTTTTCCTAAAGGACAGAATTCACAATATATTCCGCTCTTTAAGTGAGAAAAAGCTGGGCGCTTTGGGAATTGTTGCCGCAAGTGTTTTGGGAATTGCTTCGCCTCTTTGTATGTATGGAACAATCCCTATCGCCGCATCCTTTTCTAAAAGCGGCATAAAGGATGACTGGCTGGCAGCATTTATGATGAGTTCGATTTTGCTTAATCCGCAGCTTATTATTTACAGTGCTGCTCTGGGACATACGGCATTTGGGGTCCGTATTATTTCCAGCTTTTTATGTGGATGTGCTGCCGGACTGCTGATTCGCATTTTTTACCGCAGAAAGACATTTTTTAATTTTAGTAGTTTCGAGGAACCAAAGAGCAGAGATATTCATCCGAATATTCTGATTCGGTTTATGAAAAATCTCGGAAGAAATATCAAGGCAACGGGAATTCCTTTTTTGGTTGGGGTGGCATTGTCAGCGCTCTTCCAACGGTATGTACCGGAAGATTTTATGACAAAGCTTTTTGGAGGTAACGAAGCCTTTGGTGTTCTAATGGCGGCAACAATCGGAGTTCTGCTGTATGCCTGCGGCGGAGGAACGATTCCTTTGCTCCAGGCATGGCTTTATGATGGAATGAGTATGGGAAGTGCGGCAGCCTTTATGATTACCGGGCCGGCAACAAAAATCACAAATCTCGGAGCAGTGAAAATTGTGTTGGGAGTAAAGCGTTTTGGACTTTATTTGCTGTTTACAATATTGTCTGCTCTTTTGACTGGTTTTATTGTAAATCTTGTGGTATAAGACAAACAGTGGAAAATAGAAAGATTACCGAAGAGGACAAGAAAAATATTGGAGGAATGCAAAATGAAGTTCAATGTTACCATGTTACAATGGACGAGAGAGCCGGAAAACTATCAGATTTTTCCGGAGAAAATTGAGATTACAACAAAGCCAAATACGGATTTGTGGCAAAGAACTTATTATCATTTCCGCAATGATAATGCGCCGGTACTTCAGATGAAAACCAGCGAGCCATTTTTTTCTTTTGTTGTTAAAACGGAATTTACCAGTCAACATCGGTTTGATCAGTGTGGTGTTGTTGT
The DNA here is from genome assembly GCA_944382505.1 of uncultured Lachnospiraceae bacterium. Classification (GTDB taxonomy): domain Bacteria; phylum Bacillota; class Clostridia; order Lachnospirales; family Lachnospiraceae; genus Eubacterium_G. Next base: position 1,993 of record CALWNA010000077.1, on the reverse strand, counting down.
TTATCTGGACAGCGAAAACTGGATCAAAGCTTGTATCGAATATGAAAATGAACAATTTCAGCATCTTGGAAGTGTGGTGACCAATCACGGCTATTCTGATTGGGCTACAACGGAAATTGATGCCAATATAAAATCTATGTGGTATCGGTTGAGCCGACGGGAAGATGATTTTCGTATTGAATGCTCGGAAGATGGTGTTACCTACCGTCAGATTCGGATTTGCCATCTATCAGAGGGCAAGGGAGAAATTGCCTTTGGAATCTATGCCTGCAGTCCGGAAGATTCCACTTTTCGGGCTACTTTTACCAATATGGAACTTACTGAATGTAAATGGCCTGCACATGATGGTCAAGCTCCGGATGATAACTTGCAATTTTTTGGAAAATAGATAGTTCACAATAAAACGGGGAAATAGAAAAAATGGCAAAGACCATATCTAGTACAGACAGCAACCCGCTATTCCAAACAGCAATCAGGCAGAGAGTAACTTATCAGCTCTCTGCTTTTTTTGCGCTCAAATGGTTTTGAAGGAACACGATTTTTGGCTGGGGACTCGGCTGTATCCTTGCATGGGTACATTTCTTCAAAGGTAAGTGGGAAATAGCTGCCGGCAAATAGAGACATTAATGACTTATGCAATAAAAAACAAAGTAATGTTCATCAAGCAGGTTTTTGATGCTGATGATGGAGAAGAAATTGATTTGTTCTGTTGTGTAGTGGCAGAGAATAATAGGGTAGGTATTGTTGAAGATACCAAGTATCTTTCATAATCGTACTTGTTTTCATAGGTTTTCTTGTTATAATAAAATACAGTTCATGTATGAGAAGTACGATACTTTTCAGAACTGGTTCTTTTATTTAAACTGAAAATATGGTATAATAAAAGAGTAGTTGATTATGACAAATGCAGAGAAGGTCAATGAATTTCTTAATCGGGCAGGTGTGTGGTACTTTCTTACTACAGACGGAAATCGGCCCAAAGGCCGGCCTTTCCGCTTTCATCTTTTGAAAGATGGCACAATTTATTTTGGTACGGGAACTTTTAAGAATGTATTTCGGCAAATGACAGTAAATCCCCATGTTGAAGTTCTTGCGGTGTGCGGAAATGAATTCCTGCGTTACGATGGAGAAGCTGTATTTGAAGAATCGAATGATTTGGCGGACATTGTTCTTGCAAATGCTCCTGCAATGCAGAAGCTATACAACGATACCACCGGCTATAAACTGGGGATGTTTCATTTGGTAAATGGAAAAGTTGAGATATGTACTGCCACGGGACGAAAGGAAGCATTTGAACTGTAAATGCTTTCGGAAAGGAAATGTTTATGGATGAGGAGCGTTTTGGAAAATGCCCTTTTTATACAACACAACGTTTAATCCAAGGGAAATGGGCAATTCTTATCATGCACTATTTGAGCGATGGGCCGGTACGTTTTAATGAGCTTCAGCGGAAAATGCCTAAAATGACGCATGCTACACTCTCTAATCAACTTAAGCAATTAGAAACTGAAAAGCTAATTTCAAGAAAAGTTTATGAAGATATTCCCCCAAAAGTAGAATATTCTCTCACAGAAATTGGCAAGGCTTTTCAACCCGTGTTGGACAGTATTCGCGCTTTTGGACGTGAGTATATATCGTATATGGATACGTATTCAGGTAAATAAGACAGGGTGAAAGCAGGGATAACTACGTGGAGTTGTTTACGATGGAAATTGAGGTATTAAAAGAAAATTTCTCAGTGTGCAAAGTTGCCGATTTTCAGGCTGTCGATTTGTCTGATAAGTATTGCTTTATTGGAAAAACAGACGAAGAATGTTCACTTGTATGTGTGACCGAGAGCGTTCCCAATAACGTAATACAAAAAGAAGATGGCTGGAAAGCATTCAGGCTAAAAGGCATTTTGAATTTTTCGTTAATCGGCGTTCTTTCTAAAATAACAGCATTATTAGCTGAGGAAACAATAAGTGTTTTTGCAGTATCTACTTACAATACG
>CALWNA010000076.1 GCA_944382505.1 uncultured Lachnospiraceae bacterium | reverse complement strand
GCGTTGTTAAGAATCCCCGTGATGGCGTAAAGATTCTCGGTAACGGCGAATTATCAAAAAAACTTACTGTAAAGGTAAACGCTTTTAGTGAAGGCGCTAAGGCTAAAATTGAGGCTGCAGGCGGAAGTTGCGAGGTGATCTAGTATGTTAGAAACCTTAAAAAAAGCATTAAAAGTAAAAGAAATAAGAAAAAGATTATTATACACATTTATTATGTTAATCGTCGTAAGACTTGGTTGTCAGGTGCCGATTCCATTTGTAAACGGTGATGCAATTGCTGAAATTATGGCAAATAATTTTGCCAGTGATTCATTCAGCTTCTTTTCAGCAATTACAGGTGGTTCTATGGAAAACATGTCTATTTTTGCATTGAACATCACACCATATATTACGGCATCTATTATTATGCAGTTGTTAACGATAGCGATTCCAAAGCTTGACGAGCTGCATAAGGATGGAGAAGAAGGCAGAAAAAAAATAGCAGAAATCACACGTTATTTAACCGTAGGTCTTGCTATTATCGAATCTACTGCAATTATTATCGGATTTGGAAACCAGGGAATATTTAACACGGATTCCATTACTTATGGCGATATGCATGCCATTAGAAAATGGGGTGTTATTATAACAGGTATTGCCGCTATGACAGCCGGTTCTGCAGTTCTTATGTGGATCGGTGAAAGAATTACAGAAAAAGGTGTTGGAAATGGTATTTCAATTGTACTTACAATTAATATTGTTTCCGGAATGCCAGGTGATATTGCAAACTTATTTATTAACTATGTTGGCGGAGACGGAAAATCAATCGGCGGAAGACTTCTTGCAGCCTGCATTATTGTGGGAGTAATTGTGGGAATCATAGTTCTTGTAGTTATACTTCAGGATGCTACCCGAAAGATTGCAGTGCAGATGTCACAGAAGGTACAGGGAAGAAGGCAGGTTGGAGGACAGCAGTCCAGTATTCCTCTTAAGGTGAATACGGCGGGTGTCGTTCCGGTTATCTTTGCTTCCTCTTTATTACAGTTTCCGATAGTCATTGCATCATTTTTCGGAAATGCTTCTGAATGGACATATTATTTAAATCAGTCATATTGGTGCAATCCATCACAGCCAAAATATTCTATTGGATTTGTAGTATATCTGTTACTGATTGTGTTCTTTGCATACTTCTATACATCAATAACATTCAATCCGCGTGAGGTTGCTAAGAACTTAAATGACAGAGGCGGATTTATTCCGGGTATCAGAAGTGGAAAGCCAACAGTTGCATATCTGACAAAGATATTAAACTATATTATATTAATCGGAGCCGTAGGACTTATTATTGTTTCTATTATTCCGATTGTTGCTTCCGGTGTTGCCGGAGCAAATGTATCTTTTGGTGGAACTTCTATGATTATTATTGTAGGTGTTATTTTAGAAACACTTCAGAAAATTCAGTCAATGGTAGCTGAACGTAATTATAGCACCGTTAAAGGCATATTTTAGTTGACTTAGGGGACGGTCCGCTGACTGGTCCCCTACAACTGATAAAAGAAAGATGAAAGAATATGGCACATTTACAGAAACACACCATATTTAAAAACAGTTAAGAACATTCGTCATTTTTTAGTAAATAAATAATTGAAAAAGGAAATAAGAATATGAAGATAATTATGTTAGGAGCGCCTGGAGCGGGAAAAGGCACACAGGCAAAGATGATTGCTGAAAAGTACAGTATTCCGCATATCTCAACCGGAGATATTTTTAGAGCAAATATTAAAAATGGCACAGAATTAGGAAAGAAAGCTAAGACTTATATGGATGCAGGACAACTTGTTCCTGATGAATTGGTAGTTGACTTAGTTATTGATAGATTTAAAGAAGATGATTGCAAGAACGGATATGTCCTGGATGGATTTCCAAGAACGATTCCGCAGGCAGAAGCATTGGATAATGCATTAAAGGCAATCGGGGAAAAGGTTGATTACGCAATTGATATTGATGTACCGGATGAAAATATTGTAAAAAGAATGGGCGGCAGAAGAGCCTGTGTTGGATGCGGTGCCACATATCATGTTGTTTACAGCCCGACAAAGGTTGAGGGAAAATGTGATAAGTGTGGAGAAGATCTTATTGTAAGAGATGATGATAAACCGGAAACAGTTTTAAGCCGCTTGGAAGTATATCATAATCAGACACAGCCTTTAATTGATTATTACAATGCTCAGGGAATTTTAAAGCGTGTGGATGGAACTGTTGATATGAATGATGTTTTTAATGCAATTGTAGAAATTTTAGGAGCTTAAAGTCATGCCTGTAACAATTAAGTCAGAAAGAGAAATCGCATTGATGCGTGAAGCCGGAAAAATTTTGGCAAAAGTTCATGAGGAACTGGCAAAAGAAGTGAAAGCCGGAAGGACCTCCTATCAGATAGATAAAATATGTGAAGAAATGATCAGAAGTTACGGCTGCACTCCATCTTTTTTGGGATATGAGGGCTATCCCGGTTCTGTGTGTATTTCTATTAATGATGAAGTGGTACATGGACTGCCAAGTAAAAAGAAAGTAATCCGTGAAGGAGATATTGTAAGTCTGGATACCGGTGTTATTTATAAGGGCTATCAGTCGGATGCAGCCAGAACAGTTGCCGTTGGTGAAATCAGCAAAGAAGCACAGCAGTTAATTGATGTGACAAAACAGAGCTTTTTTGAGGGAATCAAGTTTGCCAGAGAAGGGTGTCATTTATATGATATATCTGCGGCAATCGGCGATTATGCAGAAAAATTTGGTTATGGAGTTGTGAGAGATCTGGTAGGTCATGGTATTGGTACCGAAATGCATGAGGACCCACAGATTCCGAATTTCAGACAAAAAAGAAGAGGCATGAAGCTTCAGGCAGGAATGACATTGGCAATTGAACCCATGATTAATATGGGAAGACCCGATGTCGCATGGATGGATGATGATTGGACCGTAGTAACAGATGACGGTTCGCTTTCTGCGCATTATGAGAATACAGTTCTCATAACAAAAGGTGATCCGGAAATCTTATCACTCTAAGACAGGGAGGAATTTATATGTCAAAAGCAGATGTAATTGAAATAGAAGGAACAGTTGTTGAAAAATTGCCAAATGCAATGTTTCGTGTAGAACTGGAAAATGGTCACATCGTACTTGCTCACATAAGCGGAAAACTGAGAATGAATTATATCAAGATTCTTCCGGGAGACAAAGTAACGATTGAAATGTCACCATATGATTTATCAAAAGGCAGAATCATCTGGCGTGATAAATAAGCAACCCATTTTAAAATTCCAACAAGAATCTGTATGCAAACATCCGGCTTCTTGTTGGAATTTTAAAATGTGCTGTGCGTAAGCGCAGGCGCTTTGAATCTGCATTGCTTATAAAATAAAAAAAATAAAATTTTTCTGTTGTAATATTTTTCCGTTTGTGATAATATATTAAACGGACTTTTTTGTGAAAGGAGGAGTTTACTGTGAAAGTCAGATCATCAGTTAAACCAATTTGCGAAAAATGCAAAGTCATTAAAAGAAAAGGAATTGTCAGAGTAATCTGCGAAAATCCTAAGCACAAACAGCGTCAAGGCTAGTTCATGTGCTGCTCAGTAAGCAGTTTTTTTGCTGTGCGCTGAAACTTGTAGTTATACATAAGTATGGCTACTATTAATATGCGGCTGCAGTAACTATGGAGTTATTCCGTATGTTACTATTTAAATATGTTAGGGATTTATTCCCAAATTCATTATTAATAGGATAATTGCTGAGCTTATTAATAATGTAGAAACTTTTAACGATATGAATGTATGGGTGCGTACAACATTTCAGACGCATTTTTGCGGGCTACGTTATTTATATATTACTACAAATTAACTAATGGAGGTTATACGAATGGCTCGTATTTCAGGTGTTGATTTACCAAGAGAAAAGAGAGTTGAGATTGGCTTGACTTATATTTATGGTATCGGTATTTCAAGTTCAAAGAGAATCTTATCAGAAGCCGGAGTTAATCCAGACACACGTTGTAAGGATTTGACCGATGACGAAGTTAAGAAAATCAGTGATGTTATCGATGCAAGTCAGGTGGTTGAAGGTGATTTAAGAAGAGAAATTGCCTTAAATATTAAGAGATTACAGGAAATTGGATGTTACAGAGGTATCCGTCACAGAAGAGGTCTTCCTGTTCGCGGTCAGAATACAAAGAATAATGCCAGAACAAGAAAAGGACCTAAGAGAACTGTAGCAAACAAGAAAAAATAGTAGAAACCCATAAGGGAGGTTAGTTTAGAAAATGGCTAAGAAAGTTACAAAGAAAGTGACAAAAAAGCGTGTTAAGAAAAACGTTGAACACGGACAGGCACATATCCAGGCATCATTTAACAATACAATTGTCACATTGACAGATGCAGAAGGTAATGCTTTATCATGGGCTAGTGCTGGAGGTCTGGGATTTAGAGGTTCAAAGAAATCTACTCCTTATGCAGCTCAGATGGCAGCAGAAACTGCTACAAAAGCAGCTTTAGTACACGGATTAAAGACAGTAGACGTTATGGTTAAGGGTCCGGGATCAGGCAGAGAAGCAGCTATTCGTGCGCTTGCTACATGCGGACTTGAAGTTACAAGTATTAAGGATGTGACTCCAGTACCACATAATGGATGTCGCCCACCAAAACGTAGAAGAGTCTAATTTAGGAGGGAATATAAATGGCAGTAAATAGAGTTCCTGTTCTTAAAAGATGTAGATCACTCGGTTTAGATCCAATTTATTTAGGAATAGATAAGAAATCAAATAGAAGTTTAAACAGATCTAGCAGAAAGATAAGTGAATATGGGCTTCAGTTAAGAGAAAAACAGAAGGCAAAATTCATTTATGGCGTGTTAGAAAAGCCTTTTAGAAATTATTACCAGAAGGCACAGAAAAAGCCTGGACAGACAGGTGAAAATCTTATGATTATGCTGGAAACAAGACTTGATAATGTAATATTCCGTATGGGATTTGCCAGAACAAGAAAAGAAGCCAGACAGATCGTAGATCATAAGCATGTATTGGTTAATGGTAAGCAGGTCAACATCCCTTCTTACTTAATCAAAGTTGGTGATGTTATTGAAATTAAGGAAAGCTGCAAGAGCTCTCAGAGATACAAAGACATCATCGAAGTTACCGGCGGAAGAACAGTACCGGCATGGGTCGAAGTAGACCAGGACAATCTTAAGGGTGAAATCAAGGAACTTCCAAAAAGAGAAGACATTGATGTACCTGTAGATGAAATGCTTATTGTCGAATTATATTCTAAATAAGATTTGTATTCTTATTTTATTATATTGTTCCCCGATAAGTTTAAGCAATTCCCAATAAAGGAGGGGCTAATTAGTGTTCGATTTTGAAAAACCAAATATTTTAGTAGAAAAATCAGACGATGGAAGATATGGTAAGTTTGTAGTAGAACCGCTTGAAAGAGGTTATGGTACGACGCTCGGTAATGCATTAAGGAGAATTATGCTTTCATCATTGCCGGGATCAGCAGTAAGTCAGATTAAAATTGACGGAGTTTTGCATGAATTCAGTTCCGTACCCGGTGTAAAAGAAGATGTTACCGAGATTGTTTTAAATATCAAACAGCTCGAAATTAAGAATAACAGTACAACAGATGAGCCGAAAATTGCACACATAGATGTGACCGGTGACTGTGTAGTCACTGCTGCTGATATTCAGGCGGATTCTGATATTGAAATCTTAAATCCGGACTTAGTCATTGCAACACTCAATGGTGGTGCTGACAGCAAACTTAGTATGGAATTAATCATTACTAAGGGAAGAGGATATGTAAGTTCTGAAAAGAATAAAAATGATAGCTTGCCAATCGGTGTTATAGCTGTGGATTCTATTTACACACCGGTAGAAAGAGTCAATATGGCAGTTGAGAACACTCGTGTCGGTCAGGTTACGGATTTTGACAAACTTACATTAGATGTGTATACAAACGGCACATTAGACACGGATGAGGCCGTAAGTTTGGCATCTAAAGTTCTTTGCGAACACTTAAAGTTATTCATTGATTTATCTGAAACTTCAAAGGATATTGAAGTTATTGCAGAACCGGTTGATGATGAAATCGATAAAGTGTTAGAAATGAACATCGATGAATTAGAGTTATCAGTTCGTTCATATAATTGTTTGAAGAGAGCAGGTATCAATACAGTTGAGGAATTAGTAAATAAGACTTCAGAAGATATGATGAAGGTTCGAAATCTGGGCCGCAAGTCATTAGAGGAAGTCCTTGCTAAGTTAAAAGAACTCGGCCTTGGATTGAAACCAAGCGATGAAAATTAATAAACACGTTTTATTAGAGGAGGCGCTAAATGCAGAGTATTTCTCAAAATGGCGCCGACGAATTGCCGCCGACGGAAAGTAGGGGGCAGCACGGAATTATGGAGGTAATAAAATGGCAGGTTATAGAAAACTTGGGAGAACTTCAAGTCAGAGAAAAGCTTTAATTAGAGGTCAGGTTACAAG
>CALWNA010000075.1 GCA_944382505.1 uncultured Lachnospiraceae bacterium | reverse complement strand
TATTTGATTACCATACGTCGGCCGCACTCCTCACATATTTCGTCCGTTTCTTCATCGGCAATATTTATCTTTTCCAGCTTCTGTTCTGCCTCCTTTACCTGTGCTTCCAGATCAGGATAAAAGTTTCTTATAATTGTTTTCCATTCTACTTCACCTTCTTCAACCGCATCAAGTAACGATTCCATATTGGCAGTAAACTGTGTGTCCACAATAACACTAAATGCCGTCTTCATTACATTGTTGACTGCTTCTCCCAATTCCGTGACATAAAGATTTTTCTTTTCCTTTGTCACATATCTTCTGGAAATAATTGTCGTAATTGTCGGAGCATAGGTGCTTGGCCTTCCGATTCCCTGTTCTTCCATCGCCTTTACCAGTGCGGCTTCTGTAAAGTGTGCCGGTGGCTGCGTAAAATGCTGATTTTCCTCAAACTTCACAAACTCTAATTCTGAAGATTTGTCCATCTTTGCAATAATGTTGTTTGTAACTACTTTTTCATTATCGCTGTCCGTATATATCTTCATAAAACCATCAAAGTCCAATTTTGATGTAGATGCATTAAATAAATATTTTCCTGCGCTAATCTTAACATTCGTAGTCTCATACACAGAATTTTGCATACGACTTGCAACAAATCTTCTCCAGATAAGCTGATAAAGTCTGAACAGATCTCTTGGCAACTGGTCTTTGATTTTTTCGGGCAGTAAGGTTACATCCGTCGGTCTTATTGCTTCATGGGCATCCTGAATTTTTTTTGAAGATTTTTTGGCATTCACTTCTTTTGCCATATATGAAGTTCCATAATTGTCTTCAATAAATGCTTTCACCTGCGCCTCAGCCGTCTCTGAAACTCTCGTGGAATCTGTTCTCAAATAAGTGATAAGACCCACGCTTCCTCTTCCTTTTATGTCAACACCTTCATATAGCTGCTGTGCAATTCTCATCGTCTTTTGTGTCGAAAAATTAAGAGCCTTTGAGGCTTCCTGCTGCAATGTGCTTGTTGTAAAAGGGATTGGCGCTTTTCTCATTCTGCTTCCCTTCTTTACATCCTTTACCATAAATCTGCAGTCTTTTAACTCCTCTATAATGCGATCCAACTGTTCTTTTCCGGTAATCTCAATTTTTCCTTGATTGTCACCATAAAAACTTACAGTGAATTCTTTATTTTTATGTTTTAACACTGCATCCATATCCCAGTATTCTTTTGGAATAAATGCGTTAATTTCATCTTCTCTGTCGCAAAGCATTTTCAGAGCCACGGACTGAACACGTCCGGCGCTTAGACCTCTTTTAATTTTTATCCACAACAAAGGACTAATCGTATAACCGACCATTCTGTCGATTACTCTTCTGGCCTGCTGTGCATCCACCAGATTCATATTGATTTCTCTTGGATGCTTTAGAGATTCTTTCACTGCCGGCTTTGTAATTTCATTAAATGTAATCCTCGACGCTCTCTTTGGATCCAGCTTCAGTGCATTTGCCAAATGCCATGAAATTGCTTCTCCCTCACGATCCGGGTCTGTTGCCAGATATACTTTATCCGCTTTTTTCACACAGCGTCTGAGTTCTGCCAGCTTTTCTCCTTTTCCACGGATAGTTATATATTTGGGTTCATAATCATTCTCAATATCAATTCCCATTGAGCTTTTTGGAAGATCCCTCACATGACCGTTGGAGGCCACGACCTCATAATTTGCTCCCAGAAATTTTTTTATCGTTTTAACCTTTGCCGGTGATTCTACAATCACAAGATATTTTGCCATGGACATCTCCTTAAAAATCGCATGATGCTATTTTAGTTAAGCCTTGAATAATAATTTTCTGACGGCTGTTCTATCAGTCCCATCAACTGTAACTTTAGTAACATTTCCGCAAGTTTCTCATACCTTAAACCAGTATCATTCATCAGTTCATACATATTTTTAGGCTGTAAACTTAACTCACTATACAACAAGGATAAATCTTTTTCAAGTGATTTTTTTGTGACTTCCTTCTCTTTTTCTTTATTAAATACTACGTATTTAAGTTCCTGAAAAATATCTTCCGTGGAGGTTATTATACCCGCACCCGACTTTATTAATCTGTTACATCCACTGCTTAATTTTTCTCCCAATCTCCCCGGCACCGCCATGACATCCTTTCCCTGGTCCAATGCCCATTCTACGGTTATCAAAGAACCGCTGTTCTCTCTTGCCTCCACCACTACAATCTTGTCTGCAAGTCCGCTTATAATTCTGTTTCGCTGCGGAAAATGCCATGCAACAGGCGGTACTCCCGGAGGATACTCTGATATGATTCCTCCGCTTTTTATAATATTTTCATATAACTCTATATTTTCTGAAGGATAGCATATGTCAATCCCGCATCCCAAAACCGCAAATGTAGGACTGCCTCCTTCCAATGCCCCTAAACCACTATATGTATCTATGCCCCTTGCCATTCCACTAATTATCTGAACACCCTTTTCAGACAATTCTCTTGCAATACTTTTTGCCATATTTCTTCCATAATTTGAACACGCTCTGGCACCCACCATTGCCACCGCAGGAACATCATCACATGGAAGTTTTCCCTTATAAAACAAACACTCCGGTTTGTGATTGTAAGGCATTAACTTCGCAGGATAGTTTTCATCCCCCGGCACTGTCACATGGATATTCTGTTTCTCCAGCTCTTCCAGATATTTCTGACTTTTCAACAGCTCTTTTATTTTGTATTTTTTATTACCGTTTTTTTCTTTCACTTCAAACTTTCCCCCTTTATCTCTGTTAAACTTGCGGACGGATAATTTTCACCTACATCCACCCAACCGGTCGGAAAGTTACTGCTTCCGCAATATCATCTGTTGTTATATTTTCTTTTTCCTTTAAGTCTGCAATTGTCCTTGCCACTTTAATTATTTTTTCATAAGCTCTGACGCTTAGCTGAAATTTGTCATAAATCTGCTCCATAAGTCGGCGTTCTTCACTTCCGAGAGGGCAATATTTTTCAATGTTTTTTCCCACCAATCGGCTGTTAAACCGAAATCCGCACCCCTGATATCGCTCTCTTTGCAGTTTTACTGCGCGATTTACTCTTTTCCTGATTTCATCCGACTTTTCCGCTTCTTCCCCTTTCTTTAATTCAAAAACCGATACCGGATTCATATGTACGCATAAATCCATTCTATCCAAAATCGGACCGCTTACCTTTTCCAGATATTTTTTCACATCACGTTCCGTACAACTGCATTTGTTTCTATCCGGGTAATACCCACATCTACATGGATTCATTGCTGCAAGCAAAATAAATTCTGCCGGAAACTCATATACCCCACCGGTTCTGGACACAAAAACTGTTCCATCTTCCAGAGGCTGTCGCAACGTCTCCATTACCTTTCTTGAAAATTCCGGAAGTTCATCCATATACAGTACGCCCCCATGTGCCAGCGTAATCTCTCCTGGTTTTGGATTGAGCCCTCCTCCAATCATTGCGGGAACCGTTATCGTATGATGAGGACTTCTTACCGGCCTTTCCGTAATAAGCGTTCCATTTAGATTTCCCGCAATACTGTGAATTTTTGAAATCTCTATTCTTTCTTCCGGCAACATATCCGGTAATATGGAAGGTAATGCCTTTGCTATCATGGATTTCCCTGTTCCCGGCGGTCCTGTCATTAAAAAATTGTGCATACCCGCAGCCGATATTTCTGCCGCTTTTCGTGCCTGAATTTGTCCTTTTATCTCACTGAAATCATATCGAAATACCCGATCCTTATATGTATCAAAAATCATAGTTTTGTCTTTATTTTCCGTTTCAACATTTTCACTGAGAACTCTTACCAAATGATTTAAACTTCTAATCCCCACAACATTAATAGTTTCCAGGAAATTGCATTCTCCCACATTGTCCATAGGAACAAAGCACTGTCGTATCCCCTGCTTTGCAGCGCAAAGTACAATGGGCAAAACCCCGTTGACTTTTACAACTTCGCCGTCAAGACTAAGTTCCCCTACAAACAGCTTGTCCGACATTTTACAAGAAACCACACCGAGCGCCGTAAGTATGGAGATTGCAATTGGAAGATCGAAATAGGTTCCGGTTTTGCGAATATCTCCCGGCGAAAAATTTATTGTAATCCGTTTTGGCGGCAACATAAATCCGGAATTTTTTATTGCCGTTCGCACTCTTTCCCTCGACTCTTTTATATCAGATGCCAGAAGTCCCACCATGTCAAACGAAGGCAGACCATTGCACACATCTGTCTCAACCATTACAGGTCTGGCATCAATCCCTGTAATGGCGACACAGTTTATTTTACATACCATCTTTTGTCCCTCTATGTTTAGTCACAAATTGTTTATATGTTATTTATATCACTTTTTGTATGTGTTGTCAAAAGCTTTTTTTAATTTTTCCAGTGCTTTTTTTTCAATTCTGCTGACATAGCTCCTTGATATCCCCAATGTTTCTCCCACTTTTTTCTGCGTCATTGGTTCCTTTCCGTCCAAACCATAACGCCATATTATAATTTCTTTTTCTCTCGGCGCCAACACACTCTTCACATACTCTCTCACTCTCACAACATCTTCCGCATTTTCCATCTGCTTTAACGCATCAATTTCGTCATTTTCCACCACATCCATAAAACTTATGGTGTTTCCCTCTTTATCCATGCCGATGGGTTCGTTTAAAGATATTTCCCGATTTTTCTTTTTTTCACTTCTGAGCATCATCAGCAATTCATTTTCAATGCATTTTGACGCATAGGTAACCAGTCTGTTGCCTTTGGTCGGATTATAAGTATTTACGGCTTTTATCAGTCCGATAATTCCAATGGAAATCAAATCTTCACTATCTCTGTTTTCTCCATAATATTTTTTTGCAATGTGTGCCACAAGTCTGAGATTTCTTTCAATCAGTATGTCTTTTGCCTCTTTGTCCCC
>CALWNA010000074.1 GCA_944382505.1 uncultured Lachnospiraceae bacterium | reverse complement strand
GATACTGTGGGTGAAAATATTGCATCAGACACAGCGATGACAATTACAATTTCTGATATGAGTTTTGTAACAGAAGAAAAAATTATCACATATATACCGGCACAGACAACAAAAGAACCTGCTGTGACAACAGCAAGTACAACAACTTCAACAGCCGCAAATACTGCGACTGTCAAGAAACCGGGAAAAGCGAAAATTAAAAAAGTTGTCAGAAAGAAAAAATCCTTAAAGATAAAGCTGAAAAAGGTTAAAAAAGCAAAAGGATATCAGATCCGGTATACAACAAATAAAAAATTCAAAAATTATAAAACGAAGAATATAAAAGGTTTAAGTTATACAATTAAGAAACTGAAATCAAAGAAAACGTATTATATTAAAGTCAGAGCTTATGTTTTAAAGAATAATGGTAAGAAGCTTTATGGAAACTTTAGTAAAGTGAAAAAGGTCAGAACCAAATAATGCCATCGTAAGTGAGGACTTCAATGCATTATAAGATAAAATGTGGAGGCGGGATTTTGAAAAAAGTAGTGATGTTATTGTTAAGCTTGGCAATTTGTCTGGGACTGTACGCAGATGTATATGGCGGAGAGTTAAATCAAAACGAACAATATATCATAGACCGGCTTTCGGAAGATTCTTTTCCTGCAAAACTTGAGCAAAGATATATCAATCAGCTAAAAAACTATTTTTGCAGGGAGAGTGTTTCGATAGAAAAAACAGAAGGGGATGATTTCCTGGAATATCTGACAGCAGCACTGAAAGAAAAACAGGAAATCGATGCGCATGGGATGACTTTTGACAGAGGCTCTTCGATTTATAAGAGCTTTGAAAAAGCAGGAACATCCATTGGTTTATTGTTGGAGTATGACAGTGAGGTGAATGATTTTTATGCCATAGATAACGAGGGATATATTGTTATCGATACACAGGATATCATTAAGAATACAGATTCCGGCTCACAGACCGGACAAAACTGGAATATTTCTATTGAAGCTATTTTTTCTATTGCCATTGTCATCTGTATTTTGGGTATTATGGCAAACTTAAGAAGATGGAATCGAAAAATGAAGCGTCGCAATAAGAAAAATTATGAAGATGACGATGAAGACGATGATGAATTGGAGATTGCCAACAGAAAGACAAGAAAAGCAAGACTTCAGACATTTTCTTACAAAAGTGTGAAACAAGTGTTGAAATACTTTTATGTTCCTATAATAATGGGACTGATTGTTGTCGCCATAGGATTTGCTCTGAGCAATATTAATAAAGATTTAAGGGACAGTATCAGCCAAAATTTTATTAACACACAGCCGCTATATAATCAGGATGAAGAAGGTTTTATTCCGATAACAGTGAAAGAGACTGATCAGAAAAGTACAATCAGTATTTCTAATGTCGCATGGCCGAAATACGGAGAGCAGTATGGAAGTCTGACGTGTGAAGCATTGAATATCAATGCACCGGTATATTTCGGGGACAGAGACGAACTCTTGCAAAAAGGTGCCGGAAGCTATATTGGAAGTTCTATTCCGGGAGCCGGAAGTACAATTTTGCTGGGAGCTCATGATACTACATATTTTAAAGGACTTGAAAAAGCGAAAAAAGGCGACGAATTTATTTTCACTACGGAATATGGTATTTACAGATATACGGTGACGAATACAGTGATTGCTGATGAAGAACAGTATAATCAGGCATATGAACTGAATTCGGAAAACGAGCAGCTTATTCTCTATACCTGTTATCCTTTTGGAACGCTAAATGGTGCCAAGACAGAAAGAATGTTTGTATATCTGGACAAAGTAAGCGGTCCGGATATTGAATAGGAGGTGCCGGATGAAAAGTAGAAGAAGAACAAGGATAACAATTATAAGCTGTATTTTATCATTTATTTTAATGTTGTCACTTTTGTGCGGTTCTATTTTGATATTTGGAAAATACAGCATGCTTAGTATGCATGGTATCACTTATACCTGTGACAGAATAACTTATTTTGAGGATGCATCCGAGGAAATATCACTTAAGGCATACCAAATGGGCATTCCATATGGAATAAAGAAAAAATGTCTCAAGGATGTTTTTACAGCTAAGACAGTCAGACAAGATGTACTGGCGATGATGGAAGCACAGATTTCCGGAGAAAAATATGTTGTCAAGGCAGATGAAATCAGAGAAAAAATTACTGCAAATGTAGTAGATGAATACGGGCAGTTAAAGGAAAGTGAACAGGAATCACTTGACCAATATATGGTTTCAGTTATTAATCTGTATCAGAAAAAGATAGAAATTCCAGGGGCGACATACATTGCAAAGATGGTAAACATTGCATCTAAGGCGGCGATGATTGGGATTCCGATTTGTGTGTTGTTAATTATTTTGTGTACATTTTGTTTGATTTCAATGAGAAGACATTATTATCGTGGTTTGCGATATGTGGCATACGGGACGCTGGGAGCCGGATTTACCCTGACGACTGTTTTTGCAGCATCCATTTCGAATGGATTTATATATAAGTTTAATATCTCCAATGCCTATATGAGAAAATTTTTCACATTTTTTATCGGCCATGAAATGCTGATACAGGTGTTCTCCGGAATCGGAATGATTATAGCCGGCGGTGTTCTTATTTATATGGTATTTCGACAGAAACGCATCGTCCAAGATGAATAAATGTAGATGATGGAAAAGATTCCTATGTTTTTACTGGACTTTCAAACTTTAGAGTGCTAAAATGTGAAAGTAGACACATATTTTCACTTGGAGGTATGAATATGAGTAAAAAAATAAGAACTATGGAAGTCGATCATTTATTTGATGCCATACTGACGTTAAAAGATAAAGAAGAATGTTACACTTTTTTTGAGGATGTATGCACTGTCAATGAGTTATTGTCGATATCTCAGAGATATGAAGTGGCAAAGATGCTTCGTGAAGGTAAAACATATCTGGAAATTTCCACGACTACCGGTGCATCTACTGCCACCATTAGCAGAGTGAACCGGTCTCTGAATTATGGAAATGACGGATATGATATGGTGCTTGAAAGAATAAACAAAAAGGAAGCTGATTAATCAGTTTCCTTTTTTGTCATCTTTTTTCTCTTTCTTTTCCTCCAAAGCAGCCTTCCCCGTTGGATTTTGAGGCAGCGAATCGATTAATCTTTCAATAATCATTTTCCTGACAAAGGTATCATAACTGAGCATTGTAATTAATCCCAATGTCTGAAGATACTCTTTATTCTCCGTTTCATAATCATCAAATATTTTGAGAGATTCATTGAGCTCGTTTATAATCGGTTCTGACATATCATTTCTTTGTACATAATCAAGAAAATTATTGAGTATCCGGGTTAAAGGAATCTCGTCATTATGAAAGTACTTATCAAGTAAAGGAGTTAACAGGGTAGTGACATCATTAATGGAAAGTACATTTTTAAAAAAGAAAATCATCGTAAGCGCAATCAGATGGTCTTTTGAATATTTCTTTTTTTCCGGCGCAGGAAGAAGCCGGCTTTTTGTATAATTGTTAATCATCGTTTTCGTTAAAAGTTTGTCGTCCTCATGTCTCTTTAC
>CALWNA010000073.1 GCA_944382505.1 uncultured Lachnospiraceae bacterium | reverse complement strand
AGGTTTATAACAATAAATAAATTAAAGTATCTGATGGCGCAGAAAAGATTGATTTTTGTGCCGGTTATGTTGATGATACTAATGATGACAATAACGATGTTTTCCCAGATGGCAATGGAAATATATGCGTATACTTTCATTGCAGAAAAGAAAACAGAAAATATAAGTATAGAAAACCTAATCAGAATAAAAGCGGCAGAAAGGGATTCTAAGGAAAAACAGCAGGAGAAAAAATTAAATAATAAGCAAACAAATACCACAGAACAGAAGACACAGAATACAGCAGATGCTTCTGTGGAAATATCTTTTATTAAACCTGTGAAAGGCGGAATAACCACTTCGGTGTTTGGCGATACTGTTTCAAGAAGTGCGAGGCATATGGGACATGACTGGGCGGTAGACACGGGTACAAAGGTTATGGCATCGGCAGATGGAGTTGTGGAGAAAGCTTATTACAGCGACAGCTATGGTTATAATGTTTTGCTGGACCATGGCAATGGCATGAAAACCAGATACGCACATTTGTCACAGCTTAATGTGGTAAGCGGACAGTGTGTAAAACAGAAGCAGGTTGTGGGATTCAGTGGGACGACAGGAGACAGTACAGGTCCCCATCTTCATTTTGAGGTGATAAAGAATGGACAACTGATAGATCCGCTGAAATTTATTAAATAATTTTGGTCTTATTTATGGCAAAATGTAACAAAATAGAATAAACACCATAAAATATAAAGAGTGAAAGGATAACTTTCACTCTTCATATCAGATGTTTTATGCTTTGCCGATGGATAGATTTGGAATTCCAAACGATAAACTGGATTTAACAGAGTTATAAAATGCATTTTACAAGGTTTACAAAGGCAGATATTGTGTTATAATTAATAAAAGTGTGCATAAAATTATGAAGTGCATGTTTTAAACCATCAAATAAAATCAGAATATTATCAAATTTACATAGATACCAGAGGTGAGCAATGGAACGTTATATAATTAAAGGTGGTGTGGCATTAGATGGCGAAGTCGAGGTTGGCGGAGCAAAAAATGCCGCATTGGGATTACTTGCTGCGGCAATTATGGCTGACGAGGATGTGACGATTGAAAATTTACCGGATGTTAGTGATATCAATCAGTTAATAGAAGCAATTGTCAATATCGGAGCGACTGTCAAAAGAACTGACAGACATAGCGTAACGATTAATGGAAAGACAATAAAAACACATGTTGTCGAGTATGAGCAGATGAGAAAAATCAGGGCGTCTTACTATTTGTTAGGGGCGCTTCTCGGGAAATTCAGCAAAGCAGAGGTGGCACTTCCGGGAGGATGTAACATTGGAAGCAGACCGATGGATCAACATTTTAAAGGGTTCAGAGCATTGGGTGCGGACATTATTACAGATCATGGTATGGTTAATGCACAGACAGACAGACTTGTGGGAAATCATATTTTCTTTGATGTTTCTTCGGTTGGTGCAACCATTAATGTCATGCTGGCTGCTGTCAAGGCAGAAGGGAAAACTGTTATTGAAAATGCGGCAAAGGAACCTCATATTGTAGACGTTGCAAATATGCTCAACAGTATGGGTGCGGATGTCAGAGGTGCAGGTACTGACAAAATTCGAATTGTCGGTGTGCCAAAACTGCATGGAACAGTTTATTCAACGATTCCGGATCAGATTGAAGCGGGCACATTTATGTGTGCTGCGGCAGCCACAGGCGGAGAAGTTTTGATTAAAAATGTTATTCCGAAACATTTGGAGTGTATTTCAGCCAAGCTGATAGAAATAGGATGTACGGTCATAGAGTATGATGATGCAGTGAGAGTGAAAGCAGGAGACTTTATCAGAAGTGCAAAAATCAAGACGCTTCCTTATCCGGGATTTCCTACGGATATGCAGCCGCAGATGGCAGTAGTGCTTGCGTTGGCAAATGGTAACAGCACTGTTACAGAGAGTATTTTCGACAACCGTTTTAAGTATGTTGACGAATTAAACAGAATGGGCGCGAATATTAAAGTGGAAGGAAATGCCGCATTTATAACCGGCGTGGGAAGTCTGGCAGGCGCACAGGTTTCAGCTCCGGATTTGAGAGCGGGTGCGGCGCTTGTCATAGCAGGTCTTGCAGCCAGCGGATTTACAACTGTGGATGATATTGTTTATATCAAGAGAGGATATGAACGATTTGAAGAAAAACTGGCAGGATTGGGAGCAATTATTGCAAAAGTAGATTCTGAGAAGGAAGAAAGAAAATTTAAACTGAAAGTAAGTTAGTAAATATCCAAATTTTACCTCTGGGCAACATTTATAAAAATGGATTGACGTGGTCCAATGCCGTTAAGTTAAGATAGTGACATAATAGCAATTAGATAAAAAAGAGAGTTTGTATGAGAATGCCGGTAAATTTTCATCAAAGTCTCTTTTTTATTGTATAGGGGAAGAGCCTGTTTATAAAGTTTTGTTTTTTGTGTAGAAAAATTCCGCTTTCACTAAAAAGTGTCAACTCTTTTGTTGCATTTATAAATAAGAAAATTCAGTCAAATTTCTAATATAGAAAATCTACTATTGTAAAAAGGATAAAAGTTTGATATAACATAAAATGTAAGCGCTTACATTTTGTGAGCCTTTGTACGGAAAAAAATGAAAGGAAGATGATGTTATGAAACAAATGAGAAAAATTGTAGCATGGTTATGTGTTGTTGCACTGCTGACAGGTTCTATGACGGGACTGAGAATAACGAATGTCGGTGCTGACACAACAACCACAATTATTACAACGAGTGATGCTGACGCAAGAACTGCATTGTTGGCAGAAGTGGTTGATGAGAATTATAACTTTGCATTAGGAAAGACGGCATCTGTGTCAAATCTTACAACAAATGATGGCGGTAGTGATCTCAGTATCATCACGAATGGAGCATTTTCAACAGGAAATTCAAAAACTACCATTATTGAAATCGGACGTGGAAATACTTCTGATTTTGCGTGGGTTCAGGTAGATTTAGGCAAGGCTTATGACACAAGCAAAATTGATAGAATAGCGGTTCAGTACAAGACGAATCTTACCAGTCCAAGGTCGGGATATAAAATATCCTATTCTCTTAACGGTATGGATTTTGTGGATGTTGCAACGGTGAATGCCTACACAGGCTCAAACAATCAAATATGGCTTGATCAGATAACGTTGAATCCGGAGCAAACCCAGGCAATTCCATATGCCAGATTTGTAAGGGTTACTTCGAACCAAATTTCAGATACTTCCGCATATGGTATGCAGGTAAAAGGTATGGCGGTGCTTACGGATGGCACAACAAAAGTAAGTGAAGTGGATTACCGGGAAGTGGAAATGTTGGATGACCCTGCATCTCTGACCGTTACATCAAGCGATTATGGTCAGATAGAGTTTTCATTTGAGAAAGCGGAAAAGGATGCAGAGGACTATACATATTATGTATATGTAAATGGATTGTTGCATGATGACAATGCCACACCGGGTCAGACATATACGGTGACAGGTCTGGCGGCAGGAGACGTAATTGTAAGAGTAGTGTCAGTTAAGGATGGAATGACTTCGGAAGGTATCAGCCAAACCGTCACGGTAAAAGATACAAGAAGTCTGCTGACAGATGAAAGAAATATTGCAATCGGAAAGAGTGCAAGTGCATCCTCCATTCGGGAAAATGACCGGGAAGCAAACATAACAGACGGAAACCTTACAAATCTGTTTCGGACTTCCACGGCGGATACAGATGCAAGTATTGTAATAGATTTAGGACAGAATTACAGGCTTGATGCCATAGAAAGAACGGTATCATTGTATGCGGCAGGAAGATATCCGAGAAGTTATACAATTGATTATTCCGTCAATGGCGTTGATTTTGAGACAGTTGCCGAAGCAACAGGTGATTCGGAATTACAGACAGTAGAAATTAATCCGGAAGGATGTACTCTTCCGGCAGTAAGATATGTAAGATTCAGTCTCAGCGATCCTGTGGGAGCAGGATATGGATTCCAGATGTATGAACAGGGTGTTATTGTAAAAGAAGGAGCAGATTTGACACCTGTTCCAATCGAAACGTTAGAAAATCCTGCATCACTTACAGTGACAGCCAGCGGTTACAATGAAATTCAATTTTCATTTGAGGCGGCAGAAGAACACACAGATTATACATATTATGTCTATGTCAACGGAAGCTTATATAATGACAATGCCACACCGGGTGAAACATACACAGTGACAGGTCTGGCGGCGGGCAATGTCACAGTCAGGGTAATTTCTTTTAAAGACGACATAACCTCAGAGGGTATCAGCAAATCCGTTACAGTTTTTGATGTACAGGGGCTTTTAACGGATGAAAGAAATCTTGCCTTGGGAAAAAGTGCTAAAGCATCTTCCATAAGACAGGATGCAGGAAGTGATCCGGATTCGGAAATAAATATAACTGATGGCAATCCGGAAAGTCTGTTCCGGACAAATACGGCAGATACATCTGCCAATATCGTAATCGATTTGGAACAAAATTATAGACCGGATGCAATCGAGAGAGTTGTTGCGTTGTATTCTACAGGAAGATATCCAAAAGCATATACGATTGAATATTCTTTAAACGGAACAGATTTTGAGACAGTGGCTACGGCTATCGGAAGTGCGGAGCTGCAGACGGTAGAAATCAATTCAGAGAGATGCAGTTTTCCGGCAGTGAGATATGTGAGGTTTTGTCTCAGTGATCCATATGCGGCAAACTTTGGTTTTCAGATGTATGAGTTGGGAGTTATTGCAAAAGAAGGAGCAGATTTAACGCCTGTGGAAATCCCGGAAGTGCCTGATCCGGCGGGATTTGACGTTGTGGTTACAGGCTATAACACAGTGCAGGCGACAATCACAGTAGGAGAAGGGCAGGAGACCTATAAATATAATATTTATATTGATGGCGAAGTGGTACTGCAACAGGTTGAAGCCGGCACATATGAAATAAAAAATGTTACTTCCGGAAACAAGACATTCACGGTGAAATCAATTGTGGAAGGCGTAACCTCAGAGGGACTCACGGTGATGAGAGAAGTTCAGGATGCATTTACCTATACATATGAAACACTGGCAAATTCCAGTGTTGAAGCGGGAAAAGTTTTAGACAACGAAAAAATACAGGGAGATGCAGTATATTATAATTATTCATTATATAAGGGCGTTAAGGCAAGTGCATTATCAGAAGAAAATGATGTTTATGTTGCTGAAAAGGCCATTGACGGAGACAGCACAACAAGATGGGCTTCTGTCCAGGGAATCGATCCACAGTGGTATATTGTTGATCTGGGGAATTCATATAAAATTGATGAATTAGATATTGTATGGCAGAATGCAAGTGCCAGAGATTACGACATTGAGGTATCCAATGATGGAACGCAGTACACCGGTTTGGGAATCGTAAAATCCGCTGCTACCGGTTCCAGGTATGATAATATTAAGCTGACGGAAGAAATAACTGCAAGATATGTAAAAATTAATGGTACAGCGAGAACCGGAGCTTACGGATATTCCATTTGGGAACTGGGAATATATGGACCGGAAGAAGCCAAAACAATATATCATACAGTCTCAATGGACGGAATAGAAATCCAGGTAGAAGAAGGCAATACGATTACACTGGGAGAAGCAACATATGGTTATTATTGTGACGGAAAGATGTATCAGCCGGGCACAGAAATAACCGTAACATCGGATATGACATTTACATCCGTAAATGAATTGTCTGTAACAGTGGCACAGGGAGCAGGCATCCGCGTTGAGGGAGATGCAGGTATCCGATTCCGGGCGGCAGTTACAACAGATAATGAGACAGCATTAAGCTCAGACGCAATTACAGAGGGAATGCTTATCACAGCAAATGATATTTATGAGAACAACGGTTCCGCACTTGACATCAATAGTACATATACACTGAAAAACATTGTAAACAGCGGATGGTATCTGGAT
>CALWNA010000072.1 GCA_944382505.1 uncultured Lachnospiraceae bacterium | reverse complement strand
ATGCCCGGCAAGTGGCAGCTTCTCATCTTCCTTGGCCAGCAGACCATCCTGAATATGCAGAAAAACAGTATGGATGCACCGGAGCGGAGCTGTTGTCAATAGAACCGTGGAATACCGGAACAGACGGCGCAGCCGACTGTGAGGATATGCCGCGAAAGTCTATTGACAGAAAGCTCACGGATGATCCTCTCCGGCAGAAAAGGGGCAACTGCACCCTTTTCCTGCCTTCCGGCGAGGACGGGTTCGGGCAGGGCCCGATCATGGGTCAAGGAACTGGTTCCTTGCGGGTTCTCAGGGCAGCGCCCTGGGCCCTCGGAGAGCTTTTCGATGTCAATATCTGCAATTTTCAAGGTTCTGTTGAGCCTATTTTTTTCGGCTCAGTTTTTCATAGATCACTTGACACTACCTTAAATTTTTTTATGCCACCAATCAGGAATTAGTGCTTTTAGTTTCACTGCCTTTTTTGTTTCATAGTCGCACAAAATCTCTATTTGTCTTGATGATTCATCTAATTGCATTAAAAATTCCCGGCAGGCTCCACATGGCATACCGGCTTTTCCGTCCGGCATGACAGCAACTATTTTTATAATTCGGCTTTCCCCGTTTGTAATCATATTGGCAATTGCATTTCTTTCCGCACACATACCCAAAGAGCAAGCTGTATCGATGCAAACGCCGACATAGATGTTCCCCTTTTCCGTAAGAAGTGCGGCAGAAACGGTTCCGGCTTCCATCAACGGAGAAATTTCTCTTTCATACTGCACTTTCCTTGCGGCAATATACAACTTGTCCCATGTTCCATCGTATTGGGAAAGCGCACGTTCTTCCAACTCACGCACAAAATTTTCTTTCCCGTCACAATATCCATCTATATCATAGGGAAATTTCTGCGCGAGAGTTTTTTTGATTTTTTCTTATTCTTCCCGCTCTTTTTCATGGGTACGCATATAGTCCCGGAATGCAAGATGCCGCACGATATTATCCCAATCATCTGCTTGGAAGATATGAATTTGATGAGTTCGTTCATCGCCGCCTTTGCGAAGATAGCGTCTTCCTGTTATTCCAAACTCACCGAGATATTCATAGCCTATTTCAGAAAACTTTTCTGCGACAGCATCTACTTTTTTAAGGCTTCTGACTGCTACCATAATATCAATAATTGGTTTGGCTGCCAATCCCGGCACAGATGTACTTCCAATATGGTAAATTGAAATGCAATTATCTTTCAGTATTTCAGTAATACGTTCCCGTTCTTCTATATATTTTAACGGCCACTTAGGATTATAGTCCAAAACAGTTATGTGTTGCGGCATAATAAAATCACTCCTTATTCTGTTTCCGCAAATATTTGATTTGTTGACTGCTTCATCATCCTTCCTGCCGACTGTCGGAACTATTCGGTAGTTTCTTCGTCCATCGGCGCAAGCTGTCCGGCAATCATATTTGTTACATCGTCTACGATAAGCGGTTGCCATCTCGATAAGCTGGTCCGGCCGCTGACAATGTGGCTCAACTGGAAAGCAGAAACACCTATCTTCTCCGCATGCTTACATTATACAGAATAATTGCAAAAATGCAATTTTCAAAGTGTAAACTTCATCAAAATCCAACAGCTTCAATCTGCTATCGCCGTTAAAAGCCAAAACGCCGCAGACGCAGAAAAATGGATTGCCTTAAGTAAATTAGTTGTGTGGCTTGAACTTAATGTGATTTGTGCTATTATATCAGTGACATTAAGAAAAGAGGACGTATAAAATGTATAATACAGTAATTTTTGATTTAGATGGAACATTATTAAATACAATAGAAGATTTGACAGATAGCGTGAATTTTGTATTAAGGAAATTTGGCTGGCAGGAACATACAGTGGAACAGGTGAAAAACCATGTGGGGAATGGAATTCGAAATTTAATGAAGCGTTCCGTTCCTGACGGGTTTGATAATCCGCAGTTTGAAGAAGCGTTTCTGACTTTCAAAGAATATTATCAGACACATTGCCAGATCAAGACAAGCGCATATCCGGGTATTATGGATTTACTGAAAACCCTTTATGAAAAGGGATATAAGATGGCGATTGTTTCAAACAAGGCGCACAAGGCAGTGGAAGAGCTAAATGAAATTTATTTTAAAGATTACATTCGGGTGGCAATAGGAGAAAATGAAGATGCGGGAATTCAAAAAAAACCTGCACCGGAAATGGTTTTTGAAGCATTAGAAAAGCTGGGAAGCAGAAAAGAAGAAGCAATTTATGTGGGTGATTCCGATGTGGATAAAAAAACTGCCGACAATGCCGGCATGGAATGTGTACTGTGTCAGTGGGGATTCCGGGAGTTAAATTTGCTGCAAAGCCTTCATCCAAAGGCAATCATAGCCAAACCTATGGAATTATTGAATATTGTAAATAGATAAAACATTCCCTCGGAAAACGGTAAATAAACCGATGATTCCGAGGGAATATTTTTATGTTTTCAATTATTTTAACATAAGAAATGATTTATTTTGAAAATGCCAGATATGCAGCACCGATTAGTCCGGAATCTTCATTTAAAGTGGATTTGCGAACCTTGATCAATGGTTTTATATTCTCATATACTTTGGTTTTTACAAGATTTTCCACTTCCTCCACAAAACCATCTATTTTCAGAGCAACCGAACCGCCCAATATAACAATTTCAGGATCTGCAAATGCATAAATAAAAGCAATGAAATTGGCGAGATAATTCTTTGCATCATTCATTATAGATAATGCGATCTCATTCCCTGATTTTGCCAAATTATTTACTTCACCTGCATGTCTTACATTAAGACCGGCCTGTAAAGCACGATTTGTGATTGCAGTGCCGCTGCTAATGGCTTCAATGCCTCCCGGTATAATAGAGCCGTGAGAGGGGCCATTCTGTATCATAATACAGTTTGCCACTTCGTTGGCATAGCCATGAGCGCCCAAATAGATTTGTTTGTCGATTACAAACCCTGCGCCAAGTCCGGTAGATACTGTAAGAAACTGAACAAAGCGGTAATCCTTTCCTTCCCCAACGACTGCTTCGGCAAGGCCGGCAAGATTGGCATCATTATCCAAATATACAGGAATGTCTGCCATTTTGCTAAGTTCCTTTGCCACAAACAAATTGTGCCATTGACCATTTAAGTTGGGTGGAGTCAAAATCTGACCTTTTATCAGGTCAAGAGGTCCCGGACAGGACATCCCTGCTCCTACAATATTATAATCATAAGTCTTAATAATATCTGCTATTTTACCCAAGGTAATTTCAGGATTGGACGTATCTGTTGCAAACTGATGTCTGTCAATAATATTTAATTTTTCATCTACTAAGGCAACACGGGTATTCGTGCCACCAATATCAATAGCGATTGCGTATTTCATTATTTTACATAAATTGTCACAAACTTGCAATGTGACAGCTCCTTTATTTTTATTGTGTTGTTATGAATCGGTATCGATTCTGTTTTTTCTTCTTTTAAATTGGTATAGTATGCCTGTGAAATATCGTAATGAAATTTGATTGCATCACTTACGTTTTTGTGGTCTTTTCCGTTAAATAAACGGATAATCAGACCTTCACCGTCTTCCGCTTTCTTAATTGCAGAAACAACAAGATGGTTGTCTGTTTCAAAAAGAGATTGTCTGGAAGGTTTTGTACCCTGGGTTTCTCTTTGAGAAAAAATCAATCTTCCATTCAGAAATTCTGCATATGTGTAAACTTCAATTGGCGTATTAAACGTTTTCGCCAGAGTGTCCACATTCGCATCATTGATACCACCGTTGTATATCATAAAACCAAAGGAAAAATTCATTTTCTTTTGTAACTGCGCGTCAGGTGTTTCAATAATTCTTTCTCCACTTGCTCTTCCCGGACGATAAATAAGATTTTCTTTTCCCATAAATCCGTAAGTACGAAATAGCGTCAGACGAATTTTTCTATCATCCAAAATCTCATATTCTCTTACCCCTTGCGGTATCACTGCAATTCCGGTATTTCCGTCTGTCAGCGAAACATAGGACTGCGTCGGTTCGATGGAAATAGGAGGTTCCTGCCATGATGACTGGTCATTTGCCCAATTAGCAAGTTCCTGAATACCTGCCTTTTTCTCTTTTCGGTTTTCTAATCCTTCCATATACAGATTCATTTCTTTTTCATAATAGTTTGGACGTTTGATACAACCAAACTGTTGATCTGCATAGTTGAATTTACTTGCAATCTGACTGTCAAAAATAACACATAACCGATGGGATAATCCATTGTTATCTACATGAACATTAAAATCAATAACCTTGGAACCTTTTCTCAAGCTGGCTTCCAGAGTAACAGGCAATGTTATTGAAGTAATTCCTTTTGCACGCTCCTCCAAATCTTTTGGAACAATCATGGAAAACTGAATTTTTACTTTACTATAAATATCATTTCCACAAATTTCATATTGAAATTTTGAATTTGTAGAAAAAACTTCTAAATCATTTCTTGGAGGAGAATAGTTAAAGCTGTCGCCATCATCCCCGTTTTCTACAAGAATGGCCTGATTTTTATAAGTGATATTATTTTCTTTGTCTAAAATGGTGAGAGAACCGTTTTTTGCCACAGTGATAGAGTAAAACTCGTTTTCCAGCAAATCTTTTTTTCCCATTGGAACGAAACTGTTATCATTTAAATCAAGAGCATATTGTACATATCCAAGGGCCGGGATGTCTCTGGTTTTAATCGCAATGACAGCTTCTAACACCTGTTCCGGAATATAAAACTTTCTGGACGGATCCAGCTTAATTGTCTGGGATAACACATAATCTGTTAAATCTCTGGAATCAACAATTGTATAGTCCACTTTATTTCCCTTCTCATCAACAATTGCAAAGTTTCCACCCGGAATATATGTCTTAACAAGAACAGTATCTTCACGCTTTTGCGGCAGCGTATTGATTAGGGTAAATGTCATATCAGCATTGTTTTTTATGCCGGTTGCAATGAGTCTTGAATGTAATTCCACAATGTTTACTGCAATATCTCTTGCCTGTTTATAACGCATATAAACATCCTCATTGGCAGTATCGGAAATACAGGAACCAATGGAATCGTGTGCCGCATTTTCAAATAAAAGCTTCCAAATTTCCTCTACCACCTTGTGTGGATAATCAT
The DNA here is from genome assembly GCA_944382505.1 of uncultured Lachnospiraceae bacterium. Lineage (GTDB taxonomy): Bacteria > Bacillota > Clostridia > Lachnospirales > Lachnospiraceae > Eubacterium_G. The sequence continues at coordinate 1,924 of CALWNA010000072.1, read as the reverse complement.
TTCCCAACTGATATGACAGAGCCAACAAAGGTTCCATAACATTTGTCACATAATTTTGAACTTGTGTGTTTAATACTTTCAAGTCAGAGCGTGACGAGAAAATAGATTTGTGTATTCTCATATGTTTTGCGATAACAAGCTCACCCTGAACTTCTTCCAATGTAGGATTTTCACTTTTTACATCTTTTATATAGTCCTCAATACAACTGATGACATATTCGTTCTCCTTATCTTTTGCATTTCTTTCTCTGATGATTTCCGGAAGATTTGTTCGAATAGGAGCCTGATCAAAACCGTTTGGAAAATAAATATGTTTTGTTGTGCTTCCCTTTCCGGCTTTTTCAAAACATTCTTTCTGCCAAAATTCTTCACTCTTCTCCAGATCCTCAGGAATATTGCCTCCGATATAGTAACCAAACGGTATCTGTGTTGCAAATACAACACTTCCGTCATCACCTCTCCAATGAAAATCTGTATGCTTTACCATATCATCACTGACGCCGCGCCAGAATAAAGTATCCTCAATACCGAATTCTTTGTAAATTTGCGGCATATTTCCGGACTGTCCAAAAGAATCCGGAACATATCCGACATTCATATATCCACCAAATTCTTCACAACGTTTCATCCCATAATACATATTTCTGACAATGCTTTCACCGGAGATGACTAATTGGTCGCTTTGTGTGTACCATGGTCCGATAATCAATCTTTTTTCCTTTACCAGTTTTGTGATACGCTCCCTGTCCTGAGGCATCCATTGGATATAATCATCCAAAAGAGAGCCCTGGGCGTCCAGCATAAAATACTTAAACGCTTTATCATTTTCCAAGGTGTCTAACACATCTTTTAAATCTTTCATCAAATAAACTTTTGAACGTGATGTTGTAAAATACCATTCTCTGTCCCAATGGGAATGGGGTACAACATGTATTTTATGTTTCATACGAAATCCTCCTTGTATTGTGCGTATATTAGCTTATACGAAATGTGGGCAGGGGCAAATATAAGCCCCTGCCCACATTTCTCATTGTTATAAATTATCATATTTTTTTTAAAAACTTATTCTACATCTTCAAAAGAAAGTTCAATTTCATCAATATTGACATCTTCGGAAGTATTTTCGGTGTCCTGGTTAAAATCAACCAGCAAGGTAGCAAGAATAGCAATGACAAGGGCACCTACTAAAATACCTACAAGGTAAGCCCATCCGTTGGTAACGGATACAAAACCGTAAATTCCACCTACCGGAGGGATATCTCCCTGAGCGCCAAGTAAGCATGCAACTGCCGTACCGATGGCACCTCCTAACATATTTACCGGAATCAATATCTGTGGTTTTACCAAAGTAAACGGAATTGCACCTTCAGTAATACCGATAAATCCCATTACCCAGTTACCTTTACCTGTTTCTCTGAAGGAATCAGAAAATCTCTTTTTCCTGATTACAGTTGCAATTGCATAAGCCAAAGGTGGAATACAAATAGCACAGTTGATAAATACGTTTGGCTGATAAATACCCTCTGCTAATAATACGTTACCCGCCATCCATGCTGACTTGTTGATTGGACCACCCATATCTGATGCAATCATGGCACCTAAAATAAGAGCCATAATTAACTGGGAAGTACCACTCTTGCTCATGTCGCTTAACCAACCGACTAACCAATTGTTAATTGCTGCCAGAGGATCTGCCAAAATAGCACCCATTACAATTGCCACGATACCTGTTGCAAGGAAAGGCAGAATGACAAGAGGCATCATTGTCTGCATTGATTCAGGAAGGTGAATGTGTTTCTTTGCCCATTTAACAGTATAACCGGCAATAAATGCTGCTATGACAGCACCTAAGAAACCAGCCTGCGTCTCGGATGCTAAAGCACCACCGATTAAACCTGCACCAATAGCTGGTTTATCGGCAATA
>CALWNA010000071.1 GCA_944382505.1 uncultured Lachnospiraceae bacterium | reverse complement strand
AAAAAGAATGAAAATTATCATATATAAAAAGATATGTAAAAGAAATAAATTCCTATTTACATTATAGGAATAAAACGCTATAATTCCTATATAATAAATAGGAAAAAGGAGGAAACAAAATGTATATCTATGCAGATAATGCAGCAACAACAAGGATGAGCGATACTGCAATGCGAGTCATGACAGAATCAATGAAAGATGTGTATGGGAATCCATCAAGTCTGCACAGTATAGGACAGCAGGCATCGGAAAAGCTGCTTGCTGCCAGAATGGAAGTGGCAGAATGTTTAGGTGCAGATTTTAAAGAAATATATTTTACATCCGGAGGAAGCGAGGCAGATAATCAGGCGATTGTTTCAGCCGCTGCATTGGGTGCTTTAAAAGGAAAAAGACATATTATCTCTACGAAAATAGAACATCATGCAGTGCTTCATACTTTGGACAAACTGTCAGAAAAAGGTTTTGAAATAACCCTTTTGGAAGTTGGCAAAGATGGAATTGTTGATCCGAGATCCGTGGAAAAGGCAATCAGAGAGGATACAGCGTTTGTGACAGTTATGTATGCCAATAATGAAATCGGAACATTGCAGCCGATAAAAGAAATTGGGCAAATTTGTCGTGAGGAAGGTGTGATTTTTCATACAGATGCCGTGCAGGCCGTCGGACATGTAGATATCAATGTAATGGATGAAAATATTGATATGCTTTCGCTGTCAGCGCATAAGTTTCATGGTCCGAAAGGCATAGGAGTGCTTTATGCAAATAAGAAAATTCCTCTCACGAATCTTATAGAAGGGGGAGCCCAGGAAAGAGGAAAGCGAGCGGGAACAGAAAATCTTCCGGCCATTATGGGAATGACAGCAGCGTTAAAGGAATCTATACAGAATATGGGTGAAACTGCAAAGAAGGTGTCTGCGCTGAGAGACAGACTGATAATGGGACTCTCGAAAATCAGTCATTCTGTCTTAAATGGGGACCGTCAAAAAAGGCTCCCGGGAAATGTGAATTTCTGCTTCGAGGGAATTGAAGGAGAGTCTCTTTTGTTATTGCTGGATAGCAAAGGGATTGCAGCATCTTCCGGCTCTGCCTGTACCTCCGGTTCCCTGGATCCGAGCCATGTACTTTTAGCAATCGGAAGACCCCATGAGGTGGCACATGGTTCTTTAAGGCTGACATTGTGTGGGGAAAATACGGAGAAAGAAGTGGATTATATTATAGAAGAAGTAACAAAAGTTGTAGAATATTTAAGAGGGATGTCCCCGGTATGGGATGCACTTGAGAAGGGAGAAATGGAGCATGTTATATAGTGAAAAGGTAATGGACCATTTTATGAATCCAAGAAATGTAGGAAAAATTGAAGATGCAGATGGCATAGGTGAAGTTGGAAATGCAAAATGCGGAGATATCATGAAAATATACATTAAAGTGGAGAACAACATTATAACAGATGTAAAATTCAATACTTTTGGTTGTGGCTCTGCCATTGCCAGCAGTTCTATGGCAACGGAACTGATTAAAGGGAAAACAGTTGACCGGGCATTGGAACTCACAAATAAAGCGGTAGCCGAGGCGTTGGATGGACTGCCGGCGCACAAACTGCACTGTTCTGTTCTTGCAGAGGAGGCAATTAAAGCGGCAATTGAAGATTACAGAGCGAAAAAGTCTTGTGCATAAAGAAAAAAATAAAAGAAAAAATCTATTGACGAATTGCATTGATTGCGTTAGATTGGTCTAAACAAATATATGAGGCGAGAAGAATCAAATGAAAAAGGCATTAATAGCAATGAGCGGCGGCGTGGACAGCAGCGTGGCGGCAAGCTTTATGAAAGAACAGGGATATAGTCCCATAGGAGTTACAATGAAACTCTATGATAATGAGGACATCCATATGTCCAATGAGAAGACATGCTGTTCTCTGGACGATATAGAAGATGCGAGAAGCGTTGCATACAGACTGGGATTTCCATATTATGTATTTAATTTTAAAAGTGCGTTTAAAGAAAAAGTAATTGACAAATTTGTCGAGTGCTATAAATGTGGAATGACCCCCAATCCCTGTATTGAGTGTAACAGACATTTAAAGTTTAAAGAATTATACAGGCGGGCACAGGAGCTGGAATGTGATGTGGTTGTCACAGGACATTATGCAAGAATTAAATATGACGAGGAAACAAAGAAATATCAGTTGCTGAAAGGTGTGGACGAGGCAAAAGACCAGAGTTACGTCTTATACCACCTAACCCAGGAGCAGCTTGCCCATACAGTTTTTCCTCTGGGAGATTACACAAAAGAGGAAATCAGGGAAAAAGCCATAGAGAGCGGTCTGGTCAATGCCAAAAAACATGACAGCCAGGATATATGCTTTATACCGGATGGCAATCACAAAAAATTTATAGAAAAATATACCGGTCAGAAAATCGGACCGGGCAATTTTTTAGATTTGGAAGGCAATGTGATCGGAAGACATTTTGGCTATTACAGGTATACAGTGGGACAGAGAAAAGGCGTGGTAGTATCAAAACCGGGGAAATTCTACGTATGTGAGATAAGACCGGAAACCAATGAGATTGTGGTGGGAAGAAACAGCGACCTGTTTCATGCAGAACTGATTGCAACAGATTTTAATTGGATATCCGGAGAGACGCCCGAAAAACCGGTTGAGGTTTATGGAAGAACCCGTTACCATCAGGAACTTGCAAAAGCAGTTGCCACGGTGTTGGAAGATGGGACGGTGAAGGTGGATTTTGAACAGCCTCAGAGAGCAATCACAAAAGGACAGGCAGTGGTACTGTATGACGGTGATGTTGTGCTGGGCGGCGGAACAATCATTGAAGTGAACGGATAGATTTATGCCAGTCATTGAAAATGACCAATATTTTGGTGAAAAACGGTTTCAAGATAGAAGATTGAATGGTTTGAAGGGCGCTGAAGCAGCTGCCCTTTTTTCGTATTTAAAAGAGTACCGGAAAAGCCTAATATAAAAGAAAATATAAAAGTTCTAAATTCCTATTGACAGCATAGGAATTAAATGATAGCATTTATAATGATTAGGAGGAGATAAAATGTCAACGATTAAAAAGAGTGCAGCAGAGCTTATCGGTAATACACCATTATTGGAATTAACAAAATACCAGACAAAAGAGAATGTTGCGGATGTAAAAATTTTAGCAAAGCTTGAATATCTGAATCCGGCAGGAAGCGTAAAAGATAGGATTGCCCTTGCAATGATTGAGGAGGCCGAGCAGAGCGGACAATTGAAACCGGGCGCAACGATTATTGAGCCGACATCAGGAAATACAGGGATTGGCATTGCGGCAGTGGCGGCGGCCAAGGGATATAAAGTTGTAATTACGATACCTGAAACAATGAGCGTAGAGAGAAGAAATATCATGAGAGCCTATGGTGCAGAGATTGTTCTCACAGAAGGTGCGCAAGGAATGAAAGGCGCCATTGCAAAGGCGGATGAAATAAATGCATCTACTCCCGGTTCACTGATTCTTGGACAATTTACGAACAAAGCAAATCCTAAGGCACACAGACAAACGACCGGTCCGGAGATATGGAATGACACAGATGGAAAGGTGGACATTTTTGTGGCTGGTGTAGGCACCGGTGTAACCATTACCGGTTTAGGTGAGTATTTAAAGTCAAAAAATCCGAAGGTGCAGGTTGTTGCAGTGGAGCCGAAAGACAGTCCCGTGCTGTCGGAAGGAAAAGCAGGATCTCATATGATTCAGGGCATTGGGGCAGGATTTGTACCGGATGTATTAAATACAAAAGTTTATGATGAAATTATTTCCGTGACAAATGAAGATGCGTTTGAAGCAGCCGGAAAAATTGCCAGAGACGAAGGTGTTCTGGTGGGAATATCATCAGGTGCGGCGTTGCACGCAGCGACAAAGCTTGCAAAGAGACCGGAAAATAAAGGAAAGAATATCGTAGTTCTTTTACCGGACTCCGGTGACAGATATTATTCAACGCCACTGTTTACGGAATCATGAATATACAGATTAAGAAATAAAGAGCGCGGACAAAATCCGCAAAAAATCACGCCAAAGACGTAGCGAAAATACGCATGGCGGTACCCGCAAAATTTATAAAAAATAAAAGAATCATTCAAACAGGGGATAACATTATGAGCGATAGAAAATATAGATTTGAAACATTACAGTTACATGTTGGACAGGAGCAGCCGGATCCGGCTACGGATGCAAGAGCTGTTCCGATTTATCAGACGTCTTCGTATGTTTTTAAAAACTGCGATCATGCGGCAGCCAGATTTAATCTTTCCGATGCAGGAAATATTTATGGAAGACTGACAAATCCTACACAGGAAGTTTTTGAAAAAAGAATGGCGGCATTGGAAGGCGGCGTGGCAGCTTTGGCTGTGGCATCAGGTGCGGCAGCGATTTCGTACACAATTCAGAATCTTGCACAGAATGGGGACCATATTGTGGCGGCAAAGAATATTTATGGGGGAACTTATAATCTCTTGGCACACACACTTCCGGAATATGGAATTACAACAACATTTGTAAATCCATTTGATTATGAAGAAGTAAGAAAAGCAATCCGGGAAAACACAAAAGCTGTTTTCATTGAAACGTTAGGAAATCCAAATTCTGATGTGGTGGATATTGAGGTTTTGGCGGAAATTGCACATGAAAACAAGATACCGCTTATTATTGACAACACTTTCGCAACACCTTATCTGGTGCGGCCGATTGAATATGGCGCCGATATTGTTGTTCATTCGGCAACAAAATTTATCGGAGGCCACGGAACCGCAATCGGAGGTGTGATTGTTGACAGCGGAAAGTTTGACTGGGAGGCAAGTGGAAAGTTTTCGTCCATTACAGAGCCGAATCCAAGCTATCACGGTGTAAGTTTTACAAAGGCAGCAGGATCTGCGGCTTTTGTTACAAAAATCAGAGCGATACTCCTTCGCGATACCGGTGCGGCAGTTTCACCGTTTCATGCATTTCTCTTCCTTCAGGGATTGGAAACGCTGTCACTGAGAGTAGAGAGGCATGTGGAAAATGCATTAAAGGTAGTAGAATTTTTGAAAAATCATCCCCTGGTAGAAAAGGTAAATCATCCATCCGTTTCGGATGATTCTGTTCAGCAGAAACTTTATAAAAAATATTTTCCAAAGGGCGGTGGATCTATTTTTACTTTTGAAATCAAAGGAAACGACCAAAAGGCCAAAGATTTTATTGACCATCTGGAGTTATTTTCATTGCTTGCAAATGTGGCAGATGTGAAATCACTGGTGATTCATCCGGCGTCCACAACCCATTCTCAGCTTACGGAAAAAGAGCTGAAAGAACAGGGAATTCAGCCAAATACAATTCGCCTTTCCATCGGTACGGAAAACATTGACGATATCATAGAGGATTTAGAAGCGGCTTTTAAAGCAGTCCAATAGCAAAACATGGTGCAGATGTTGAAGTCTGCACCTGTTTTGCGTATAATGTAATATTATGAAAATGAAAATTTTTAGGATAATCAAAATTGCATTCGTAGTATTCGTTTTATTTGTGTTTTATCTGATTATCGGAGCCATTACACCCTTTTTGAAACATGAGGAGGTCAGTGAAAGTACAAGGGATAAAATTGCGCAGACCGGGTTTTACAGCGATACTGTGGGACCGGACAGAGCAGCAATTATCGAGGATAATGAAGAGGCGCTAAAAATAAGGCTTAAAATGATAGCAGATGCACAGGAAAAAATTGTCATGTCCACTTTTGATTTTCGCAGTGACAATGCCGGGAAAGATATGCTGGCAACCTTGCTGCATGCGGCAGAACGCGGTGTACAAGTGGAGATTTTTGCAGATGGATTTAATTCCATTATACAAATGGAGCAAAATGAATACTTTTATGCACTTTCTTCCCATCCGAATATTAAAATCATTATATATAATCAGATTAATTTACTGAAACCATGGAATGCGCTGGGAAGAATGCACGATAAATACCTGATTGCGGATGAAAAAATTTATATTTTAGGCGGAAGAAATGCATTTGGTTACTTCCTTGGGGATTATCAGGGGCACAAGAATTACGATAGAGATGTTTTAGTGTACAATACAGGGTCCCGTGACAGTTCCCTGTATCAGTTAAAGGAGTATTATGAAAAAATAACCGGTCAGGATTGCTGCAGGCTGTTTCACGATGATGAGCGCCTTGCAGACAGAAAAGGTGTTCAAAAAGCAAGGCAGGAGCTGGAAGAGCGATATAATATGCTTTTGGAAAAATATAAAGGATTTCTGGATGAGCCTTATGATTATGCAAAAAATACATTTGAGACGAATGTGATAAATCTTTTGAGCAATCCCACAAATCTTTATTCCAAGGAACCGGTGGTTTTTTATGGATTGATGGAATTGGCAAAACAGGCAAAAAAAGAAGTGAAAATTCATACACCATACATAATATGCAATGATTATATGTATGATGGCTTGGAAAGTATCGGTGAAAAAACTGTTATTATGACCAATTCGGCGGAAAATAACGGCAATCTGTTCGGCGCGGTGGATTATCTGCGATATAAAGGAAAAATCATTGACACTGGAGTCCGGATTAAAGAATATGAGGGCGGCGTCTCTTATCACGGAAAAAGTATGACAATCGACGATGATATTGCCATTGTCGGTTCATTTAATATGGATATGCGGAGCGCATATATTGATACGGAGTTAATGCTTGTGATTAATAGTAAAGAGGTCACAAGGCAGCTTAAGACAAATATGGAAGAATATGAGAAGAAAGCAGCAACAGTAAAAAATGAGACGGAATACAGTGATATTCCTGAGGGGATGGAAATGAAACCTCTTTCCACAAAAAAGAAAAATATAAAATTCTGGTTGGGACCGGTCATGAATGTTTTTCGGTTTTTGTTTTAATTAGAAAATCTGTATTGAGGAAAATGATTTCCGTTTGTTGCAGAAAAGACTGTGCGAAGAATGTTTTTCAGGGGAAATGATAGAAAGATTATCTGTAAAGTGGTAAGATGAGTGGAGAGAATTATTACAATCAAAGAAGGGCGAAAAATGTTATCAAATAGAAAAATAGTGATTATCGGTGCGGGGCATGTCGGCTCTCACTGTGCGTATGCACTGGCAATCCGGGGAATTTGTAATGAAATCGTATTAATTGATATTGATGCAATCAAGGCAAAAAGCCACGCAATGGATATTGCAGACAGCGTCTGTTTTCTGGAAACTTCGCCCATTGTGCGGACAGGTGATTATAAGGACTGCGAAGATGCAGATATTATCGTAATCAGTGCGGGAGTGCCGAGACTTCCGGGGCAGACAAGGCTTGATACTTTGGGAGCGTCTGTGGAATGTATTAAAGATGTCGTTGCACATTTAAATAAAGTAAAGATGAATGGAATCATTATTACGATTTCAAATCCGGCAGACATTATTGCGGATTATGTGAGAAAAGGTACGGGACTTCCAAAGAACAGGGTGTTTAGTACCGGCACGTCACTGGATACGGCAAGAATGCGAAGAATTGTGGGGGACTTATGCAATGTTGATCCTCACAGTGTGGTGGGATTTGCTATGGGAGAGCATGGGGATTCGGCGATGGTGCCATTTTCTCATCTGACGATTTTCGGAAAGAACTATCAGGAGCTTAAAAAGGAAAAACCTGAAAAATACGGAACTTTGGATGAGAATATGATTACAGAGCAAACCCATCTCCGGGGTATGGATATCATTAACGGGAAAGGCTCCACAGAGTTTGGCATTGGTTATGTTCTGGCAGATATGGCAAAAGCCGTACTGATGGATGAACACAGAGTGTTGCCTGCTTCGGTATTGTTGGAAGGCGAGTATGGACAAAGTGACGTTCATGCAGGTGTGCCATGTGTTATAGGGAGAAATGGGATTGAAGAAATCATTGAATTAAGTTTGACAAAAGAGGAAAAAGCATTGTTTGATAATTCCTGCGATGTCATCCGAAAACATATTAACCTTGTGAAAAGCGAAGTATAAATAATTTCAAATATATAGGAGCATAAGGGACATGACTTCCTATAAAAATATTAAAAGACATTGTTTTATGCTGATAAAGATGAAAGACATTACATTATTCAATAAAAATGACGACGGAAATCGTTCGTGAGAGGAGTTAAGAAAATGGAAAATTACAGTATGCATCTTCCGAGTTATTCGATTGGAGATAAGGTGTATGATAAAATTCCTGAGATATGTGAGCCCTATGGGACAAAGGTCATTGCAATAGGAGGACATAAGGCAGTTGCTGCGGCAAAGGAAAAAATTGTCAAAGCCTGTCAGAACACAACATTGGAGATTTTGGATTTCATATGGTATGGCGGTGAATCCTCCTATGAAAATGTAGAAATGCTGGCGGACAATGAAAAAGTAAAAGCGGCGGATATGTTATTTGCCATTGGCGGGGGAAAAGCTACCGACACGGTAAAATGTCTCGGCGTAAAAATCGGAAAGCCGGTATTTTCCTTCCCGACTATTGCATCCAATTGCTCTGCCTGCACCAGTGTTTCCATTATGTATTATCCGGACGGAAGATTTAAGGAACCCTTTTTCTATCCGGCGCCACCGGCTCATGCATTTATCGACACAGACATTCTGGTGCATTCTCCATCCCGTTATATGTGGGCGGGGATGGGCGACACATATGCCAAATATTTTGAGAGCACCGTATCTTCCAGAGGAGAGGAATTGGAACATTATACACAGATAGGCGTCGATGTAAGCCGTATGTGCTTTGAACCGATTCTTCGTTATGGCAGGGAAGCAATGGATTCCAACAATGTGGGAAAAATTTCCTATGCGTATGAGCAAGTGGTTCTTGCAATTATTGTGTCCACGGGAATTGCATCTATTTTTCTCACTGCAGAGCATATTATTGACTACAATACAGGATTGGCCCACGCTATCTTTTATTCGCTGACAGCGTATCCGCACATTGAAAAGAATCATCTTCACGGAGAAGTGGTCAGTTACGGTGTGCTGAATTTACTGTTAGTGGACAAGGATATGGAGACTTTTCAGAAAGTCTATGAATTCAGCAAGAGCGTGGGGTTGCCAATCTGTCTGGAAGATTTAGAATTTACACCGGAGGATATTGATAAATTGGCGGAAGGTGCAGCCGTGATGAAAGATGTGGAACACAATCCATATGTGGTCACAAAAGAAATGATTGCGGAGGCAATGAGGAGATTGGAGGAGATGAAAAATGAATCGTATAATTACAAAGAGAAAGAACACAGATATTAGAGGACATATATCAAAGATATTATCAATTTTTATCATAGCATCGATGATATTTTGTAATGTTAATATCATAAAAGGAGAAGCAATACCGGATGGAACGAATGTTGCCAAAGGAAAAGCGTGGCAATCTTTTTCAATATGTACAAGAGAAGATGGCGGTGTATGGGAAGATGCACTGCTTGCAGCACAGATGATAAAGGGGGAAGATTATGCGACAGAAGGCCGGATTGTATCGAAAGCTACAGATTCCGCATTTCGATTTCAGGTTGTAAACAGTGGATGGGATGGCGCATATGACTCTTTTACAGGGGAAGTGATTGAAGATAATCCTTGGGGAATGACAGTTACAATGGCGGATATACCGGTTGAAAAAGGAAATTATTATACAATTTCTTTTAAAATCAAAAGTACACTGTCAGGAAACAAGAGTTTAGAAGATACGGATGAGACAGAACAGATAAAACAGATTACGACAAAACATATTTTGCTTGATGTGTTTAATCCGGAATCCGAGGAAGCAGAATCTATAAGTATTCTTACGGCATTTGGAGCATCGGAAACCGGATTTATAGCATTGGATTCAGAAAACAGCGAATATATAACGGTATCCGTTCTGATTCAGGTTCCAGAGAAATATGAAAGTGACCGGATTGGTGTTCGATTTTTGCTGGGAGCTTTCTTAAAATCTTACCCGGATGAAATCGGTATGAGAGGGTATATTGATGTCTCTGATTTTAAGGTTTTAGCCGGCAGATTTCCAACAGAGATAACTACAGCCACTCCAACCACAGAAAAGTCTGTAACAGACAACAAAAAGTCACAGGTAATTACAGCTGCCTCTTCCATCACAAAAACATATGGAGCAAAGACTTTTTCCTTAAATGCTTCCACCAGTGGTAACGGTAAATTGACATATGCCAGCAACAACAGTAAAGTGGCGACAGTGGATGGTACGGGAAAAGTTACAGTCAGAGGTTATGGAACGACAAAGATTACGGTCAAAGCTTCAAAAACAGATGCATACAATGAGGCCTACAAAGAAATAACCTTAAAAGTTGTGCCAAAGAAGATAAAACTGAAAAAGGTGACATCACCGAAAAGCAAGCGGATTTCTGTCGCTTGGAAAAAGGACAGGACGGTAACAGGATACCAGATTTATATTTCTGAGAAGAAGAATTTTAAGAGAAGGACAATCCGGAAAACGCTTAAAAAATCTAAGACCAGGATAAAACTGGCAGGTCTGAAAAGAAAAAAAATGTATTTTGTTAAAATCCGCGCATACAAAAAAGTCGGAAATACAAAGTATTACGGTGGGTGGAGTAAGGCAAAGAAAGTAAGAATAAAGTAATTAAGACAAGGATAAATTTCTCGCAGTTTGTAATATCACATATAAAACGTTGCGGAACAAAAAGATGAGTATTACGATAACCTTGCCCAAATTTCCAAAATAAATTGACATCTGCCATATCTTGTGTTAGATTATGTAAAACAAAATATATTTTGCTTGCCGCCGGGTAAGCTGTGAAAGCATTAACTTTGTATCGTTAGGCCGTTGCAGATACAAAGCTTAATGCTTTTATTTTGTCTTTTTATCGAAAGTAAAAAACAGAAGGAGCATTCCTGTAATTCAGAAATAATGCCAATTGAATAAAAAGAAACCTCAAAGTAAAATTAAGGTATTCATCTTGGCCGGATGAAAAATATCTTAATAAACCGGAGGTTTCTAATTATGA
>CALWNA010000070.1 GCA_944382505.1 uncultured Lachnospiraceae bacterium | reverse complement strand
AATAGGTGCAGGCGCTTCGGGAATGATTGCGGCAATCGCCGCAGCATATAACGGAAACGAAGTTCATTTATTTGAAAAAAATGAAAAAACAGGTAAAAAAGTTTATATTACCGGTAAAGGCAGATGTAATATTACAAATGCATCGGACATCCAGAATCATTTTGCCAATATTGTGAGAAATTCTAAGTTTTTGTACAGTGCTTATCATTGCTTTGGCAGTGAAGATATTTGCAGGATGATTGAAAGCGCAGGCGTTGAAATAAAAATTGAGCGGGGAAACCGGGTTTTTCCAAAAAGTGATAAATCATCGGATGTCATAGGAGCATTAAATAAATTAATGAGAGATGCCGGTGTCAATATTCATCTCAACTGTGAAATAAAGTCGATAAAAATTGAAACAGCCGGTATAAAGATTGAAGATAGCAAAAATAATATATACTGTGGCGATAACTGTGTTATTGCAACAGGAGGGTTGTCCTATCCGTCCACCGGTTCTACCGGAGATGGTTATAGATTTGCAGAAAAATTGGGACATACCATTGAACAGACATATCCTTCCCTTGTTCCATTTGATATACAGGAAGAATACTGTAGGAAACTCCAGGGATTATCCCTGAAAAATGTCCGGCTTACAATTACAGATATGGATGACCGAAAATATTTTGACGAGCAGGGGGAAATGTTGTTTACTCATTTTGGTATCAGCGGACCGCTTGTTTTATCGGCAAGCGCTTATATAAGCGACAAAATAAAAAAACACAAATTTACTGCTTATATAGATTTGAAACCGGCAATGGATGCGGATACACTGGATAAACGGATTTTAAAGGATTTTGGTGCGGGTATCAACAAAAATTTCAATAATTCCCTGGATAAACTGTTGCCGAAAAAAATCATTCCGGTCATAATAGAGTTATCAGGAATTAGTCCATATAAAAAAGTCAACGAAATAACAAAACAGGAACGGGGATGTCTTGTAAATGTTATAAAAAAATTACCGTTACATATTTCGGGGCTGAGAAATTATAATGAAGCGATTATAACAAAAGGCGGAATATCCGTAAAAGAAATAAATCCCCGCACAATGGAATCAAAGCTTGTGCCGAAGGTTTATTTTGCCGGAGAAGTATTGGATCTGGATGCCATGACAGGCGGCTACAATTTACAGATAGCCTGGAGCACAGGATATTTAGCGGGAAGCAGTATTTTTTAGTGAGAGGAGAAGGAAGATGTATAACATAGCAATTGATGGACCGGCAGGCGCCGGAAAAAGTACAATCGCAAAAATTGTTGCAAAAAAATTGGGCTTTATATATGTTGACACAGGTGCAATGTACAGAACAATGGCGCTGGCTTGCTACAGAGCGGGTATAAAGGCTGAGGAAGAAGAAAAAGTGATAGCCAGATGTAAAGAGGTAAATATTACTTTAGGCTATGAAAACGATACGCAAAAGGTCTACCTTGACGGGGAAGATGTAAGCGAATTTATCAGACAGGAAGTGATTGGTAATATGACATCTGCCATTGCGGTGTATCCTCCTGTCAGAAAAATTTTAGTTGCAATGCAGAAAAATCTTGCAAATCATAATGATGTTGTCATGGATGGGAGAGATATTGGAACAGCCGTTCTTCCTAATGCAGATTTAAAACTCTACCTTACCGCCAGTTCCAGAACACGCGCTGAGAGAAGATATAAGGAATTGACCCAAAAGGGACAGACCTGTGATATCAACGAAATAGAAAAGGATATTATAGAAAGAGACAATAGAGATATGAACAGAGAGGTGTCGCCGCTAATACAGGCAAAGGATGCCGTTTTGGTTGATTCATCAGACATGAGCATTGATCAGGTGGTGGAAACCATTATTCATTTGGTGAAAAGATAATGATAAGGAGTATGGATGAAAGTTCAGGTTGCAGAAAGCGCAGGATTTTGTTTTGGAGTCCGGCGGGCTATTGACAGTGTATATGGAGAGATTGATAAAAATAACGGACCGATATATACTTTTGGACCGATTATTCATAATGAGCAGGTTGTTGATGATTTGAATTCAAAGGGAGTTCAAGTCATTGATGATGTTGAAAATCTGAAAAAAATATCAGAGGGAACGGTTGTTATTCGCTCCCATGGTGTTGCAAAAAATATATATGACATTCTTCAACACCGGCATTTGAATATTGTGGATGCAACATGTCCATTTGTAAAGAAAATACACAATATTGTTGCGCGCGAGAGTGAAAAGGGAAAAATTATAATTATTATCGGTAATGATAAACATCCGGAAGTAGAGGGAATCAAAGGATGGGTAAAGGGAAAAGCAATTGTAATTAATCAGGCGGCGCAGATAGAAAAATTACAGATAAAGGAAAACAGTAGTATATGCATTGTATCTCAGACGACATTTAACCACAATAAATTTAAATATTTGGTTGAAATTATACAAAAAAAAGGTTATGATATTACTGTTGTAAACACGATTTGTAATGCGACACACGTAAGACAGGTTGAGGCGAAAAAGATTTCGTCGGAAGTAGAAGCTATGATTGTCATTGGCGGCAAACATAGTTCTAACACACAGAAGTTATATGATATTTGTAAAAAAGAGTGTAAAAACACTTATTATATACAGACTGTAAACGATCTGGATTTGTGTGAACTTAAATCATTTGAGTCTATAGGTATTACAGCAGGGGCATCTACCCCAAAGAATATTATTGAGGAGGTTCATACTGAATGTCAGAAATGAGTTTTGAACAAATGCTGGATGAAACATTCAAGACGATTCATAATGGAGAAGTACTTGAAGGAAAGGTAATTAGTGTAAGAGAGGATGAGGCAGTGCTTAACATCGGTTATAAGGCTGATGGTATTCTTACGAGAGATGAATACTCTAACACACCGGTAGATCTGACAACTG
>CALWNA010000069.1 GCA_944382505.1 uncultured Lachnospiraceae bacterium | reverse complement strand
TCGGTTGTATTGAAGAATCGAATTGCAAAGTTGAGTGTGGCGCAATAGACGATTGCTTAAATAAACTGGCAGAATATGAAACCGCAGAGGAAGATGGAAGATTGGTGGTTCTGCGTGTAAAATCGGACAAACTGTTTACAAAATCATTAGGGAACCTTGGGGATTTTGGATTGGAACGATTCCTTTTATGTTTGAAACAAGAAGAGATATTGGAAAAACAGTTTTTCTGACTCGTAAAGAAGCGGAAAAAGTAATAGAAGAAGCAGAGAAAGCATTGAAGGAAATAAAGAAAGGAGAGATGACTTATCAATAAAGTAATTCTTATGGGACGTCTCACAAGAGACCCGGAAATCAGGTACACGCAAGGGGAAAAACCGATGTCGGTCGCCAGATACACGCTTGCAGTTGACCGGAAATATAAGAAGAAAGGCGAAGATGGAGCAGACTTTATTTCATGCGTGGCCTTTGGAAAAAATGGTGAGTTTGCAGAAAAGTATCTGCGTCAGGGAATTAAGATTGTTGTTTGCGGACATATCCAAACCGGAAGCTATACGAACCGAGACGGAAGAAAGATATATACCTGCGATGTAGTTGTGGATGAACACGATTTTGCAGAGAGCAAGGGCGCAGCTCCAAATGCGCCAGCAAATACACAGTCAGCCCCGGAAACAGCGCCGGAAGGGTGGATGAATATACCTGACGGGCTGGAAGATAGCCTTCCATTTAACTAAAAATGAGGCGGATAAATGTTTTGTTTTGATTATTCTGAGTCAACGGATTGCGTAAACACAGAGTCATATGGAGAGATCAGGAAATGCAGAAAAGTATTAAAATGTCTAAAGAAAGGATGATTTTGTGAACAGCCCAGGATTTATTATTGCAGGAGACACAGACGAATATGAGGATTGCATCGTTATGACTTTTTACAACGAAAGCGATGCTATTGCGACATTGAAACGTATGGTATCGAACCCGACGGAGCTTGATGAAAAGCTAATACGTGGATATAAGAATCTGCGTGTGGAAAAAGTTGCGGCGGAATATTGTTGGTGGGGGAATGCGTGATATGAATATCATTATTGATAACGGAGCATTTAAACCAGAATTTGCACACAAAACAGACGCAGGAGCAGACCTGAGAAAAGAGGCGAATAAAAATAGACAGAAACGATGACTGGTATAACATGACTTGCCCTGTATGCGGGAAGAAATTTCATTTGAAGCCTTTTGCTGTAAAAAGATTCAAAACTCATTATTGTTCAAGAGAATGCTTCAGAATCGCAAAACAGGAGTATATGAAGGGAGAAGGAAATCATCAATACGGGTTAAAGGGGAAGAAAAATGACAGCTGGTATAGCGACAGAAGAATATCAAGATATGGATATATACAAGTAAGATGCTTAGACCATCCATTTAAACGTCATGGCGATTTCGTTTTTGAGCACAGGCTTGTTGCAGAAAAGTATTTGCTGAATGGCGAAAATTCTATTGAAATAGATGGGAAAAGATATTTAAAACCAGAATACGAAGTCCATCATGTGAATTTTGATCGCACAGATAACAGAAAAGAAAATTTGAAGGTTCTTACCCACAAAGAGCACAAGGAAATACATAACAAATTAAACCCAAACCAAAGAGATTCAGAAGGGAGATATATAAAAATGGAAGAGAAAAAAATAAAAATCAAAAGAGTGACAGATACGGCTATTTTGCCTCAAAAGAAAAGTAACGAAGCCGCAGGATATGACCTTCATGTTGATTCTGATGAACCGATTGTTTTCAATCCAGGGGAAAGCAAAATGCTACATTCTGGAATTGCATTTCAGATTCCTAAAGGATATTTTGGGGCGGTTTATGCAAGGAGTGGTCTTGCCGTAAAAATGGGCTTACGTCCATCAACGTGTGTTTCTGTGATTGATTCTGATTATCGTGGAGAAGTTGGACTTCCGATGAGAAACGATACAAACGAAGAACAGATTATTCAGCCACATGAGAGAGTTGCACAGATTGTCTTTCAAAAGCATTTAAATGTTGAGTTTGAAGAAACGAATAAATTGGATGAAACAGAACGCGGAACCGGCGGCTTTGGAAGTACGGGGAGGTAGATATGAAGGAAAACCCGGCAAATGACATAAAAGATACCATGTGGAAATTTCTCATGGATAAAGGGCAGAAATCCAACATACCGGCATTGAAGGAATATGTATATGACTTGATTCAAATGACTACGCAGAAAACAGCTGGGCAAAGAAAAGCAAAAAGCCATATAAGTTGGGACGAACTTGATATGACTATGATGAGTATTGTAATTGAAGCAACTGCCCTTGTGCTATCTGGCGATTTAGATGAAATAAAGGAGAAAAAATGATATGGCAAAAGGAATTATCGTTCTTGATGACATTCCAGTGATATGCGCCGAGTGTAATTTTGCGACAATCACACCAAACAAGGAGTGTCTGAGGTGCGAAGCAAAGAATAGGATAATTTATAATGCAAAACCAGATTGGTGTCCGATACAAGAAATGCCTAAACGAAGAACAGGGTATTTAATTGATACGGAAAGGCACAAAGACAACTATAAACACGGTTGGAACGACTGTTTGAGCGAAATAGAAGGGAGTGCAGAAAAAT
>CALWNA010000068.1 GCA_944382505.1 uncultured Lachnospiraceae bacterium | reverse complement strand
TCCTCTACTGCCTCATCGGACACGCGGCATTCCCATCCTTCAAATGTATATCCCGAATACTCAGGATTATCTGCAACTTCAATAGTCTGCCCATACAGATAGGATTTGGGTTCATAATATGTACCGCCCTTTGTATCATAGTAAACCCAATATGTATTTCGGTCATAATAAAGTTTAATCGTGGAATTTCCCGTCCCCGATATGATGTATGAAGCAGCGTCTGCCTTTGAACTATCCGTAAGTGTGAAATACGGTTTATCGTCCACATATCCCAAATCTTCAAGACTTACTTCCGCGAAATCACTATAATAAGTCTCACTTTTTTCAAGTGTATAACCGTTTCCATCGATTTCCTGCTCATAATATTCTACGGTAAATGGTGTGTTTTGCGGAAAGCAATATGTGACCGGTATTGATATAATAGTATTTCCTTCAATATCTTTTTTGGTATACTTCTCTAATCTCTCTAAACTTACTGTTGTAAGTTTTCCGGAAAATGAAGATAAATCTCCTTCAAAAAATGATTGCAGTTCCTCGTCTACCATTTTCTCTGTACCGGCAATATCAGGGATATCAAACTTAAATTCATCGTCAGCTTCGCACATTGTTGATACCATTGGTGCCGCTGTCGTATGAGAGCTGTTATCATACTGAAAATATACGTTAATAATATATTGTTCTTTCGACTGATATCTGGCAACAAATTTCGCATCACTCATAATTGTAAGCGTTGTGTCCAGATCAGCTTTCTTCCAATCCTTAAAAGTGTAATTATCCCCTCTGGAAGGATCCGGAATCGCCTCAGGCCCGTAAGCCTCTTCTCCCTGATTGCCTCCCTTGTAGTATAAGTAGTATGAGCTACCTGTAGTTTCCGTAAATTCATTGCCCAGAAGCTCTTTCATCTCTTGTTTTGAATACACCTGCGTTCCCACTGGAACATCCTTGAAAGTCGTAATTTCTGTCCCGTCAAAATTTGAAAATGTAACATCGAATCGATTGTCAGATGCAGCCAAAACACATATGGTACATACACAAATTAATACCAGCGCAAAAAAAAGTTCTTTATTGAACTTTTTGTTTCTTACTGTTTTAACGAACATAATTCTTTCTCCAAACAATATAATATTTTATTTTTCTATTTTATTCCTCGAATTTTTACCAAAAAATTCCTTATATGTCAACAGTATTTTTTAAAAAAATATAGACCATATTGGTTAATGTGATTATAGACGTTATTCAGTTAATATTCATATATAAGGATGTGATATCTATATATGATTACTTATGAAAAATTGTGGGAAACAATGAAATCCAAAGGAATAACACAATATACTCTTATAAAAAAATACCACATTAGCCCTGCGCAGATAACGAGGCTCAAAAGAAATGAAAGCGTAAGCACCCATACCATTGATACTTTTTGCAAAATACTGAACTGCAATGTAGAAGACATTATGGAACATAAATAGAAAGATTGCTTCATTTCGGTCACGGGCTTTTTCTTTTATATAATCATACAAGTAGGCATGAGCCCTTGTACCTCGATTTCGCTTCGCTTCATCTCGGTCACGGGCTTCGCCCTTTTCAATCACATATACAGGCAGGCATGAGCCCTTGTACCTCGATTTTGCTTCGCTTCATCTCGGTCACGGGCTTCGCCCTATATAAATAGAAAAAAACACTCGCATAGGAGTAAACTCCCAGCGAGTGTTTTTCTCTATTTATGCATGGCTCATGCCTGCCTGTATATGATTTCGTGGCGTCCCGGTCCGTTACTTACCATTGTGATTGGAACCTCAAGTTCTTTTTCTATAAATTCAACGTACTTACGACAGTTTTCAGGAAGTTTATCATATTCTGTAATGCCTCTGATTTCTTCCTTCCATCCCGGAAGCACCTCATATACAGGTTTTGCTTTTTTTAGTTTTGCTGTGACAGGGAAGTCTTTTGTAACTTCTCCATCAATTTCATATCCGACGCATACAGGAATTTCGTCAAGATAACCAAGCACGTCAAGAACTGTGAGCGCTACTTCCGTTGTTCCCTGCATTCTTACGCCATAACGGGAAGCTACACAGTCAAACCATCCCATTCTGCGAGGACGTCCTGTTGTAGCGCCATACTCGCCTCCGTCACCTCCGCGTCTTCTTAGTTCTTCTGCCTCATCACCAAAGATTTCACTGACAAATTCTCCGGCTCCCACAGCACTGGAATAAGCCTTGACAACTGTGATAATATCTTTGATTTCATACGGTGGAATACCTGCTCCGATTGCACCATATGCTGCAAGTGTGGAAGACGAGGTTACCATTGGGTAAATACCAAAATCAGGGTCTTTCAGGGAACCTAACTGTCCTTCCAAAAGAATGGTCTTTCCTTCCTTAATTGCATTGTGCAGATATAGAGAAGTATCACATACATAAGGTGCGACAATGTCTCTGTACTCATGTAATGTTTTTAACAATTCTTCAGGATCTATCAACGGCTTGTGGTACATATACTCAAGCATAATATTCTTCTGCTCTGTTACCCTTGCAACCTTTTCCTTTAATGTTTCCTCATCAAATAATTCCGATACCTGAAATCCGATTTTTGCATATTTATCTGAATAGAAAGGAGCAATACCTGATTTTGTTGAGCCAAATGCCTTTCCGCCCAGTCTCTCTTCTTCATATGCGTCAAAGTCAATGTGATACGGCATAAGAATCTGTGCCCTGTCTGACACTAAGATATTCGGCTTCGGTACACCCTGTGAAACGATTTCATCAATCTCTTTCTGAAGATATGGGATATTCAACGCAACTCCGTTACCAATAATACAGGTTGTATGCTGATAGAATACACCTGATGGGAGTAAATGTAATGCAAACTTTCCATAATCGTTGATAATGGTATGTCCTGCATTGCTTCCACCCTGAAATCTTACGATAATGTCTGACTTTTCGCCAAGCATATCTGTAATCTTTCCTTTTCCTTCGTCGCCCCAGTTAGCTCCAACTATCGCTCTAACCATTTAATTTCCTCCTGAAATTTCATTTGCATGAATAGTTTGCTTGTTTTTAGGGAATTTTTCTCTATCCCCTAACAAACCATTAAACATTATACTATCAAGCTCAGAAAATTTCCAGTAGTTAATAGTTGATTTGTCTGAAAACGGAAAATATTATAAAGATATTTATTTCTTTATTAAACTTCTTTCCAGACGCCCCACTGTCCGCACGTTTCCGGATTTTCTCCAACCGTCCACCATTTTGCCTGATAAACTTTTCCGTTATAATATACCCGGTCTCCATTAACATATATGGTATTTTCATCCCACGCCGAATATTCTGCGTCTGTTTCAGGCTGTGTCGTCTCCTCCGGTGTTATTGTCTCCGGCATTGTTGTCTGTTCCGGCGTTGTTGTTTCCTCCGGCGCTGTTGTCTCCTCCGGTGTTATTATCTCTTCCGGCGTTGTTGTTTCTTCCGATGTCGTTGTCTCTTCCGGCTGCGTTGCTGTTTCTACCTTACTGAATGTAAAGTCTGCTATGTTACAAGCACCGCCATCTGCTGCGAGCGTAAGTTTGTATGTTCCTTTTGCTGCAAATGTCAGCGTCGTCTGGTGACTGATAAATGTTGTCCATGAACTGCTTGGATTAATCGCCACTGTTGCAGCATTTGTATCGTTTATTTTTACAATAATATTTTCGGCATTGTACTGTGTATCTCCTGCTGCAAGCTGTAGATTCAATGTATAACTGCCTTTTTCAGGAACTTTAATATAGTAATCCAGATAAGATTCATTATTCAGATTTCCCGCATAAGTTACCGTTCCTTCCGTATTCATTGTAATGGAACCTGTCTTTTCTCCGTAGGAATTAACTGCCACTGTTCCCGGAATCTGCGTTACCGTTGCCTGACTTCCCGTTCCGACAACTGCCGTTGCTGATCGGTATATTTGGTTCAGCAGACTGTAGTCTGCATCCTTGCTGTCCTGACTGATTTCCCAAATCATAATACCGCCGGCGTTCTGTGCAGCAAAAGTCGCCTTATTTGCCATTGTGTTCAGTCCGTTATAATAAACTGTTGTTCCGTTTATCACGGCACTGTCATTGTATGCATTTGCCGGATTTGCGGCAACAATATCTGCATAAGACGCCCAGTTTGGTCTTTCGTAGAATGGTACTCCCAGTACAATTTTAGAAGCATCCATGTTTCTTGTAGTATTCCAGTAATAGAATGAATCTGTCAACAGACTGTATGGTGAATGTCCTGAACCACTGTTTCCGTCGTATGCCATAACGTTAATCCAGTCAACCATCTGTAACACTTCATCTGTCTGATACGTTCCGCCGGTTGCTGCTACTGCTGACGACAAAGTTAATCCTCTCTGTGTCAATCCTTCTCTTAAATATCTCATAAATGTTGTGTACTGGCTTGCAGAACTTGCTGTTGGATATTCCCAATCAATGTCTACACCATCAAATCCATATTTATCTACAACTTCTAAAATACTATTTGCTAAAGATCTGCATTTTGCATCTGTATTCGTCGCCTGTTCAAATACGTACTGGCACATACTTCCATCTGAGTAAGACCAGCCGCCAACTGCCAGCTCTACTTTTGTGTCGTTTGCGTGGGCTGCAGAAATAAGACTGTTAATAACATTTGCCGATCCATCAACAGAATCCAACACGCCGGATGCGTTTGGCAATGCAAAAGCATAAATAATGTTTGTCAATTTATCCCACTGAATGTCGGATGTAATATCTCCATACCAGTTTGGATAGTATGCCACTGCTTTGAAATTGTTTCCGTATTTTCCGGAACTGCTTGGAACTTCTACATTTACTTCTTCTTCGTATTCCACAAATTCAGGATTTGCGATATTACAGCTTCCTGAAGCTTTGATTGTAAGGGTGTGGATACCCGGGCCGGCAAATGTAATTGCACTTTTATATGTAGTAAATGTAAACCAGGACGATGCGGCTGCAGGGCTCATTGCAGCTGCATTATTGCCGTCCACTTCAATCTGAATCTGTCTTCCCGAAGATGTTGTTGCAAGATCTAAGGACAACTCATATTTTCCTACTGTTTTTACATTGACTTTATATGTCAGATAAGAACCATTTACAAGCTGTCCTGCAAATTTTGTTCCCTCATTTGTATTAAACTCAATCTCACTTGATTTATCCGCAATAGCATCAATTGCAAAGCTGCCCGGACAAGTCACAACATTTTCTGATGTCGGTGTCGGCGTCGTCTCCTCTTCCTTCAACTCTGTTCCATATACTTCCATTTCCCACAGGGAATAGCCATATTGCAGTGCTCTCGTTACGCCCTGCATTTTGACATATCTTGCAGCAATATTATTCATGGAAATTGTTGTTTCACCGCCTGTCTGGTCTCTCATACTCCGGACCGTTGTCCAATTTGTTCCATCCGCAGATACTTGTATATCATAGTCTTTTCCATAGGCATTTTCCCATGTAAGGACAACCTGATCAATTGCATATGCCTTTTCTAAGTCTACATAAATCCATGCATCATCTGCGAAATCAGAAGACCATCTTGTACCTTTGTCTCCATCTACTGCATACTGCCCTGCAAAACTGTCATTTTCACTTCCCGAAACCACAACTGTCTTACGCTTTGAAATAAGATTTCCTTCTGCCGCTTGTGACTGTGTTGTTTCCGGCTCTCCGGTTATCATTTCCGACTGTGTTGTTTCCGGCTCTCCGGTCGTTACTTCCGGCTGTGTTGTTTCTTCTGCTCCAGTATTACTTCCCGGAATCGCCGCCTGATTGGAAGCTTCCAGTGTAAATTTCTCCCATGTGCCAACTGCTGTTGCACAGGCGTGTAAAATTCCTTGATTTGCATCATTGATATCTGCTTGAACATAATAATCATTTACATATGTTCTTAAGGCATATGTTCCGTCACTCTGTTGTTCTACATAGAATTTTTCCCATGTGCCAATTGCGTTACTTCTTGGAATGACCGGATTTTCCGTATCTGTATCATCGAATACAGCACATAAATATTTATTGTTTGCTCTTGACTGGAAAGAAACCGTGCCGTCTGCATTGTAAATCACACGGAACTGTTCCCATGCTCCGGCTGAATCCCTATTTGCAATCAGATTTGATTCTCCGTAGTTATCAGCACAAACATACTTGTTGTTTATCGTTGCTTTCATTGAAAAATAGTCTGCATCAGTCAACGCCTTATCCGCAAACACAACGGTTCCCGGCATAGCGTTTTTCATTGTACTGTAAACCATTCCATTGGTACTCTTAGAACCGGTTCCAATAGAATTCGCACCCCATTTTGTCTGAATGGAGCTGACAGAATCCGATGCAGGATTAACTTTGTCTGTTGTCTTTTCCTGATAAATTCCCCAGGAGCCGGAATTATTTGTCTTATAAGCCCATGATGTATAATGCCATCCTGCATTATTGAACTTATCCATTACATAATTCCATGCATCCTCTAATCCAAAACATGTGTATTCACCAATAAAGGTAGGTACGCCATAATTTGCATTATTGACGCTGTTAATCAGGCTGTCGCAGGAACGCTTCTGTCCATCCAAATCACTGATATAATCCCAGGTATAGTGATGATACTCATACATTACATTCGTCCATCCATAATCTGACGGATTTGGAAGATTGGATGTACCCCAGCAGGATTCCATAATAATAATATGATCCTTATCTACGGAACGAATTGCCTGATACATCTGGTCATAGAATGCCCAATGTTTTGCATTGGTAGTTCCCGCTTTTTCTCCCGGCTCATTTAATGTGTCATAAGCTGCAATTGCCGGATTTCCTTCATAATGTGCTGCTACCGTCTTCCACAATTCTAATGTTTTATTTTTGTAATAATCATTTGAGAAAAAAGTGACATCCGAAACATTGTCAATCACTTCACCGGAATGGTCCTGCCCATTCTGTGAACCAAATGCTCCGTGTAAATCAAGAATTACATAGATACCTCTCTCGCTGCATTCTTCTACAAACCAATCTAACTTTGTAAAAGCATCACTGCGAAGTACCCAATCGGCTTTAGAACTGTCATATCTGTAAAGATTCATATATGTGAATGGCACGCGGATTGCGCTCATCCCCATTTCTTTGCAATTATCAAAATCACTCTCTGTCCAATAATTGTTTTCATAATGATCTAATAATTCATACATTGTATCCGTACCAAATCTGGATTCCATGTTTGACATCAATGTTTTTTGGTCTCTTACATTGGTGGAACACATCCAGCTCTCCTGTACAAGCCATCCCCCGGTGTTTGTCCCCCTCAGATAAACCATGTTTCCCTTTCCGTAATTGTTTTTAATGGATGTGCCGTCACACTTCAAAAAATCATTACTGGTAAATCCTGTTGTTGCTGCTTTTACTTCTTTGCTATTCTTATATGTGCACACCCCGGCAAGCATCCCTGCCGCCATTGCCATACACAAAAAAGATGCAAGCAGTTTCTTGCAAACTCTTTTTGCGTTTCGCATAAAATAATACCTCCTGCTTTTTTAAAATTCTGCGAATACCTGCAATGCAATATCAACCCGTTAACTTCATCCGGATTAGGTTAATTTTTCACTGCAAATATTATTATAAATTTTCCGGAAAAATTTTTCTATAATTTAAAAATGGTTTTATCCTCGTATTGCATTTTCGTGCTTTTGTTGCTTTATCACTCCCTGTTTTTATGCAAAATGTATATCTTTTTTTGCATTGAACCGTTTTCATACACACCATATTTTTTGAAACAAAAAAAACATTTTTACAACGCATAATTTTAATCCTATATAAATATATAAGAAATTCCATAAATCGCAAAAATGTGACAATTCCATTATGTTTTTCTTCTATCTGTATATATTTTATGATAAACTATTTACAATTAAAATATTGTTTTACAGGGAGGAAAATTATATGCAGTACAGAATTGAAGGCGAAACACTTCCGGTTCTAATCATGAACCTGGAAGATGGTGAAAAGGTCATTACGGAAGGTGGAGGCATGGCCTGGATGTCTCCAAATATGTTAATGGAGACCACTTCCAACGGAGGTATCGGAAAAGTTTTTGGTCGTGCTTTTTCCGGCGATACGCTTTTTCAAAACATTTATACTTCCCAGGGTGGTCCGGGAGAGCTTGCAATCGCATCCAGTTTTCCCGGCTCTATTAAAGTTTTTGAAATTACTCCGGGTAACTCTATGATTTTACAGAAGTCCGCATTTCTTGCTTCTTCCCAAGGCGTTGAATTGTCTATGCATTTTCGAAAAAAATTAGGCGCAGGACTTTTTGGCGGTGAAGGGTTTATTATGCAGAAAGTTTCCGGAAACGGAATTGTCTTTGCCGAATTTGACGGGCATGTTATTGAATACAATTTAGAAGCCGGTCAACAAATCGTTGTGGATACCGGACACCTTGCCGCAATGACAGAAAGCTGTCAGATGGATGTCAAGACTGTTCCCGGCGTTAAAAATATGTTGTTCGGCGGGGAAGGAATTTTCAATACATACATTACCGGACCGGGTCGTATATGGTTGCAGACAATGCCTGTTTCCAATATGGCAGGTGTGTTGTTAAAATATATTCCATCTTCAAAATAAAGCAGAAAAACAATAAAACGCTCTCCCCGGAATCGGGCAAATTTCGAGTTTTTTTGAATTGCGTACTTTCATTTACTATGATATACTGGATAAGATTAGGTAAAATATTATTTTATTAGTTAAGGAGTTTGTTATGTATAAAATATTAAGAAGAGAACAGCTCAATGATACAGTTGCGCGCTTAGATGTCGAAGCACCACTAATCGCACAAAAAGCAAAAGCGGGCCAGTTTATTATTCTTCGCATTGATGAGCAAGGCGAAAGAATACCTCTTACGATTGCTGATACTGATACAGATACCGGTACAGTCACTATCATCTTTCAGATTGTAGGCCAGACAACGATGCTTCTCTCACAGATGAAAGAGGGAGACGCTCTTTTAGATTTTGTAGGACCTTTAGGAAAAGCCACGGAATTTGATGATGTAAAAAAAGTGTGCGTGATTGGCGGCGGCGTCGGTTGTGCCATTGCTTATCCATCTGCCAAGGCTTTATACAATATGGGCGCAGATGTTGATGTAATTGCCGGCTTCCGAAGCAAGGATATTGTTATTCTTGAAGATGAATTTAAAGAAGTATGTAATAACCTTTTTATTACAACGGATGATGGCACTTATGGCGAAAAAGGATTTGTTACAGATAAATTAAAGGATCTAATAGAAGCCGGAAACAAATATGACCTTGTCATCGCCATTGGCCCTATTCCAATGATGAAATTTGTTTCAAAAGTTACAGAACCTTACAATATTAAGACACTCGTCTCATTAAATCCAATTATGATAGACGGAACAGGCATGTGTGGCGGATGCCGTGTAACTGTCGGCGGAGAAATCAAATTTGCCTGTGTTGACGGTCCTGACTTTGACGGACATCAGGTGGACTATGACGAGCTTATGAAACGTAACGGAACATACCGCGGCTTTGAAGCCCACGATAGAGAAAACTGCCGTATGTACAAAGCGGCTGCACAGTTAGGAGGTACAAAATAATGCCTAATATGTCATTAACAAAGGTTCCAATGCCAGAGCAGGATCCAAATATAAGAAATAAAAATTTTGAAGAAGTCGCTTTAGGTTATACAGAAGAAATGGCTATGGAAGAAGCTACCCGTTGTATTCATTGTAAAAATAAGCCTTGTATGAGCGGATGTCCTGTGTGCGTACGTATTCCGGAATTCATCCAGAAAGTCGCCGAAGGAGAATTTGAAGAAGCTTATAAAATTATCACAAGCACAAATGGTCTTCCTGCTATATGTGGCCGGGTATGTCCACAGGAGAATCAGTGTGAAGGAAAATGTGTCAGAGGTATTAAAGAGGAACCTGTGTCAATCGGTCGCCTTGAAAGATTCGTTGCCGACTATCATATGGCTCATAGCAACGATGATGTGGTCAAGCCGGAATCCAACGGAATAAAGGTGGCTGTCATCGGAGCCGGTCCTGCCGGACTTACCTGCGCAGGCGACCTTGCAAAATTAGGTTATGAAGTTACGATATTTGAAGCTTTTCATAAAGCAGGCGGTGTTCTTGTTTACGGAATTCCTGAATTCAGACTTCCAAAGGCTATTGTTCAGAAAGAAGTTGATAACTTAGAAAAACTTGGTGTGAAGATTGAGACAAATATGGTTATCGGTCGTGTTCTCTCCATTGATGAAATTATGGAAAGGGGTTACAAAGCCGTATTTATCGGTTCCGGCGCCGGTCTCCCTTCTTTTATGGGGATTGAAGGCGAAGCACTGGTAGGTGTTTACTCAGCCAATGAATATTTGACAAGGGCAAACCTTATGAAGGCTTATCTTGATGATTACGACACACCGGTTATTAAGAGCAAAAATGTTGCTGTTGTAGGCGGCGGTAATGTTGCAATGGATGCGGCAAGAACGGCTTTAAGACTTGGTGCTGAAAAAGTATATATTGTATACCGTAGAGGTATGGAAGAACTTCCTGCCCGTAAGGAAGAAATCCATCATGCCGAGGAAGAAGGAATTATTTTTAAGACATTACACAATCCGGTTAAATTAATCGGCGATGAAAACGGGCGTGTTTGCAAAATGGAATGTATTCAAATGGAACTGGGCGAACCGGACGCTTCCGGCAGACGTCGTCCTATTCCTATCGAGGGCAGTAATTTTGAGATTGATGTTGATACAGTGATTATGTCTATCGGCACATCACCAAATCCGCTTCTCCGTACCACTACAAAAGGTCTTGAAGCTAATAAATGGGGTTGTCTTGTTGTAAACGAAGACACTCTTGAAACGACAAGAAAGAATGTATATGCAGGGGGCGATGCCGTAACCGGCGCTGCTACGGTTATCTTGGCAATGGGCGCCGGAAAGCAGGCTGCTGAAAGTATACATAAAGCATTTTCAGAATAATAACAATATCGTTAGAAAAAAGAGTTCTTTTCGCAATAGAAGAGAACTCTTTTATACAATAAAAAGGGGCGTTTTATAATAAAAATACCGACTTCCCAATTGTTAGATTTTTCGGTCTGACTTTTGGGAGTCGGTACAAAAACAAGCCCTTTTTATATTACTTCTTTATTTTAATTTTCTTTGCCTTAGACCATTCGCCATAATAATTTCTGCCACTTTCAACTTTAACGGCTCTTGCTCTCACATAGAGTTTCGTTTTATTTTTAATTTTCTTACTCTTGATTGTAAACTTAACCTTTTTTACGGTTTTCTTTACCAGAATATTTTTTGCCTTAAACTTCTTAGCTTTTGAAATCTGTATCTGATACTTATTCGCCCCCTTTATCTTTTTCAGAGATATCTTTGATTTCCTTGCCGCTTTTTTCTTTGTCGCCGTTTTGACCTTTGTGCGACCGGAAAATTCATTATTACTTTCACTAACTGTTGTAGTCATCGTTGTATCAGCAACC
Organism: uncultured Lachnospiraceae bacterium; assembly: GCA_944382505.1. Classification (GTDB taxonomy): domain Bacteria; phylum Bacillota; class Clostridia; order Lachnospirales; family Lachnospiraceae; genus Eubacterium_G. The sequence goes on along the minus strand of CALWNA010000068.1, from coordinate 4,621 downwards.
GATGTTTCTACATTATTATTGTCATGTGAAGCAGTAGTTGTTGTTATATTTTCAGGTGAATCGGTAGTCGGTCTTTCCGGTTCCGTTGTTAATCCCGGGCGCGTAGTTCTTTCTTCCGTGGTTGTAGTTTCCCCGGTTGTCGTTTCATCTACTTTAGTATCTTCTGTTCCATAGACAGCCAAATCATATATGGAGTATCCATAATCGGTAGATCTGGATATTCCGTACATTTTTACGTATCTTGCTGAAACCAGATTTTTCAAAGTAATCATATCACATCTTCCACCCGTGCCGGTTGCTTTTGCTACGGTTGTCCAGACTTGTCCATCATTAGAAATCTGAATCTCATATTCGCTCGCGCTGGCATTTTCCCACACAATATCTACTTCTTTGATATTTCTTATTTGACCCAAATCGACAGTCAATGAAACAGGATCAACTTTGTGCTGAGACTCCCATCTGGTGTTAATACTGTTATCTATTGCTAAAGATGCCGGTGAATTGTTTATTTCTGAATCCGATGTGGCTGTAACATTATCATTATTAACATAATCTTCACAGGTTATGTTGTTAATCATTTTTGTATCATCAAGAATTGTATTTCTTCTCTCTGATTTAATTATATAATCCTCTTCCTCTCCCGGAACTGCAGCTGTAAAGTTTTCAGGATTGCCATGAAGCTTATATTCCCAACCGCCTTCTGACAATTCACCTGTGTAATAATTCCATAATCCCGTACCTTTCGAATTTGCATAATTAAAGCAGAATGCCGCATATCTTTCTACATATTCTCTTTTATCCAGCTCCGGCATTACCCCTGCCCAAAATTCTGCTGTGGCTTCCTCTGACACTGCACTGCCTGTGGTTGAGAACTCTGTAATCCAGATTGGTTTATGATATGTTTCCCATGCCCAATCTACTACTTCTTCCAAAAACCACTCTGCCATGCCATAACCGGCATAATTCTCCGGATAACAATGGATTGAAATAAAATCCGCATCATGGTCATTATTTACATCTATCTTTTCCATAAATGTCTGAAACCAATTCGTAGAAGCTTTTGGCCATAATGCCGTAACCGGAGAGCTAACTCTAATCCCCGTCACGTCATCAATGCCCTGCCATGCACTATAAACATCTTCTACACTCATGTTGCACTGTCCTTGCAAATCAGGTTCATTGAATGTAAGGATATATTTATATCCCTTATTTTTAGCTGACTCTACTCTGTTCTTAAAATTATTTGCATTGGTTTCTTTCCAAACCATAGGCACATATTCAATGCCATTATACTGGCTTCCCGAGCTTGGGTTTTCTCCCCAGTTGTAATACCATGAACATCCCATGTCGCTCAGGCTAATGTTAGCGCCCATGTCAGTTGCAAGTCAAGACCTTTTTTACTGACGCCAAAAGTAATCGTTTCCGTATCCTCTGAGGTTCCATCAGTAAATACCGCCCTTACATATGTATTAAATGCTTTTACTTTTGTTGTGTAATACTCATAGGATGTATCCGTCGTTGTTGCAATTAATTCATCATCGATATAAAGTTCATACTTTTCAACTTCTGACGATATTGCGGCTTCCCATTCAATGTCGATATAACCTGCTGCTACGAGCTTATTATTTGTAGGATAGGTAATTGCAAATGTATCCGCTGCTTTTGTCTCTGTCCCCCTTGATGTTGCCGGAATAATTGTAAGCACTAAAATAAGTGACAAAACAATCGCCAACGTCTTTTTCATCTTTGTCATGTCCTCCTCCTTATTAAATTGATTCTAAACCCATCCAATTTTATATAAAAATATTATAACAAAAAGTATTGACAAATGAAACATTAAATGTTATTTTGATAACAGTTACTATTATTGTTTCTATAAAAAGGAGGTACGAGTGACAAAAAGAAGTCTACAGCGTGATTTAATCAGAGAGAATCTCGCTCATCGACATGATCATCCTACCGCCGATATGGTTTATTACAGCATTCGCCAGGAATTGCCCAACATTAGCCTGGGGACTGTATATCGTAACCTAAAGTTTCTTGTGGAACAGGGTGACATACTCTCACTCAATTTAGGGGACGGCCGCGAGCATTTTGATGGTCAGATCAAACCTCATTACCATTTTATTTGTAATCAGTGTGGAAACATTGAAGATATTTTCATGGATGAATTACAGATATGTGAAGAAGCTGCAAAACATTGCAGTGGCAAAATTACAGGGCACAGCACTTATTTCTATGGCTTGTGCAATCAATGTAAAAACAAACACTAAAAGTGTTTAATATTATTAATTTTAGGAGGAAAAATAAATGGCAAAATTTGTATGTTCCGTATGTGGTTATGTGCATGAAGGAGACGCTGCACCAGAAAAATGCCCGGTTTGCGGTGTACCTGCTGAAAAATTCAACAAGGTAGAAGAAGGTGAAAAAACCTGGGCTGCAGAGCATGTAGTAGGTGTTGCTCAGGGAGTAAGCGAAGACATTATCAAAGATTTAAGAGCAAACTTTGAAGGTGAGTGTTCAGAAGTTGGTATGTACCTTGCTATGGCAAGAGTTGCACACAGAGAAGGCTATCCGGAAATCGGTCTCTACTGGGAAAAAGCTGCTTACGAAGAAGCTGAACACGCTGCTAAGTTCGCAGAATTACTTGGCGAAGTTGTAACAGACAGCACAAAGAAGAATCTTGAAATGAGAGTTGAGGCAGAAAATGGTGCAACAGCAGGTAAATTTGACCTTGCTAAGAGAGCAAAAGAACAGGGTCTTGACGCAATCCATGACACAGTACATGAAATGGCAAGAGATGAGGCTAGACATGGTAAGGCATTTGAAGGATTGTTAAAGAGATACTTTGGTTAAGCTACAATGCCTTTAAATAAAGGATATTTTAAGAATTATCAAGAGGATGGATTTTAGGTCTGTCCTCTTTTTTTTTTTTTTTTTCTTCTAAAAAAGTGGAAGAAATTGTGTACTTTTTCTTTTTACAAATTCATTTTTCTTTAAAAGTGTACTTTCTAAAAGTGTACTTTTTCCCTCTTATTCTAATACATTATCTTACTACATTCAACTAATAATTATAAACATCTTTTATCAACTCCATGTATTTTTGAATAACTTATCTCAACTTATTACAACTTCTGTTATTTTTTATATTGTTAGGACAAGTTTATATAATCTGCTGCTTACCAATTTCAAATTACTCTGAAAGGAGTGATTTCAAATTGGTATCAAAAGCAACAAGAAATAAATTAGAAAAATGTTGGAACAATAGGTGTGCTATCTGTGGCGGCAATGACTATTTAGAAGTTCATCATCTAATCGCAAAATCAGCAGGCGGAACAGACGATTATGACAATCTTATCCTGCTCTGTGCCTGCTGCCACGCAACAGTCCATAATAAAGCCTACAATCCCAATAACTACCACCAAAACACATCTATTGACTATGAATCCGCAAAGCCTGTTTTGGCTCAATATTTTGCAAATGAGATAGGGGCTAGGGAAACAAAAGAGAAATTAAATTTATCACAGAAAACCCACTTGTCAGAAAGTTCTGTTTTCAAAAGATACAAGAGAGAACATAACATTGTAAAATTTTATAACAACGTGGATTTAGTAAACAGTATGAGGAGAAAAAATGTATAAGTTATTTATCAACTTTATTATCAGTATACCACCAACAGAAAGAATTGATTTTCTTTCTAAAATTTACTATGGCAATATAAGATTCTTTGATTCTATATACAAATCGCAGCAATTTTATTTTGTTAAAAAATTATTATAAAATATATATAGGAAATGAAAAAATGAATAGATACAATAGATATTCCTATATGAAAAAACAAGAGAATTCAAACGATATATATTACATATATAGAAACAAAAGAAAAGAATCACTTGCCAAGTTAAATTTACAAGCTGCTGCAAATGATATAGAAAAGGCGGCAGCAGCCGCTTTAGAGCAGGAAATAATCAAATCAGTAAATCGTAAAAATGGGATTTCTATTTTTTAGGAATCCCATTTTTTCAATATAAATAATAAATTAAAAGGAGAATTTTATGGAAGATAAAATCATTAATGAAACAGAAAACCTCAACACAACAGAAAAGGAAGAATTGGAATTTTTAGAAGAATGGTTCTTACTAAAAAAGTATGAGTTTAAACTTTTAACAATCATTACTATACTATCAGATAATAAACGAGCCTTTCGTGGAAAACTATCTGACTTATGCAATGAGTTATCAATTCAAAACAGTTCAAAAAATAAAGAAACTATGAGAAATTCCCTTTCATTTCTTGAAAAAAATAATTACATTAAAGTTATAGTCGATAATGATATTTACACTATTTCTCTTGCTCGTGCAGCAGAAAAAAGCAAGAACATTATTAAGATAAAAAAGGCTTGGTACGAGATTATTCGGAATGCAGATTGCGAGGCTTCTTGGGAATCATTGTTAAAAGTTTTTCTTAAAGTATTGGAGTTATCACAAGATAAAATTTATACTTATGAACAAATCGGAGAACTCACTAATTTGAGCAAAACAACAGTAGGAAGATGTATTAAAGCAATAGAAAAATTAAAATTTGATGATATACTAGTTGAAGTGAAAGAAATCAAAACGAA
>CALWNA010000067.1 GCA_944382505.1 uncultured Lachnospiraceae bacterium | reverse complement strand
TTGTTTCGGAAATCATCTAATTCTCTTAAATGATGTTCGCTCTGAAAATAAAATCTTTTTGAATTTTCAGGGATGGTTGCTGTTCAATTATCAATGTTCTTTCCGCTGTCCCTGTTTTGGCGACAGCTTATTTAATATAGCACAGCCAAAACGCTTTGTCAACAGCTTTTTTCTTTTTTTTGAAGTTTTTCCTTCTCTGTCCTCGCGACAGCCCGATTAATATATCACAGCGTCAGGACATTGTCAACAGCTTTTTTAAGTTTTTTAAGCTGTTCTTTTTTACTCACTTTTTGGCGAGTGAAACAAATAATACCATTATAAAATAGTATTGTCAACACTATTTTTTATATTTTTTTTACATGTTTTTATTTCAAAAATAATAATCACAATATATTGATTTTGTTAACATAAAAATCCAATATTTTGTGATTATATATTACGCTTATTTTCTTTATTTTATTTCTTCTTTATCTTCAGAAAAAAGTATCATTAACTGTTATGTCCGTATATAATTTCTACAAGTGATGACTTGCGGCAAAATCTTTTTAACCATAGAAAAATTTTACATAAGATAAATTAAAAAAGTCCAAGAATTTTATCTCCCGGACTTTAAACGGAGAAGGAGGGATTTGAACCCTCGCGCCGCGCAAACGACCTACACCCTTAGCAGGGGCGCCTCTTCAGCCACTTGAGTACTTCTCCATGCCTGATTTTTCATCAGATATTTTCTTTTCACTTTGCAGTGCAAGAACAATTATAATATAGGTATTTTTATTTGTCAAATATTAATTTACCTGACAGACAAAGTAGTAAAATTCTATGACAATATTTGTCTAATTTTGTTTTACTCCTGTTTCCATTTCTATTTTTTCTACAATTCTCGATTTCACCAGTGAAGCTATCTCTACTGTTTTCATATTTTTATATTCTTCATAAAAAATAGGTTCAAGATAATGAATTTGTACATTGACAGATTTTGTATCTTTTATATCAAACGGCTTAAATGAATCTATAAGAGCCACAGGGATTATTGGAGCTTTTGCCTTGACTGCACTTTTAAATGTTCCTCCCTTAAACGTACCCGGTATATTTCCATTTCTGCTTCTTGTTCCTTCCGGAAAGATAACAAAATTTCTTCCTGATATCATTTGCTCTGTCATTTCTTTTATAACTGTCATAGCCTGACGTGGGTCATCTCTGTCTATTGCTTCACCATCAAGAGCTTTCATAACCTGCTTTAAAAGGGGGATGTTTTCAAGATCTTTTCTCATTACAATGGAAAAAGGGTTATCACAAGTATCAATCATTAAAAGAACGTCAAAAAGTCCCTGATGATTCGGTGTTAGTAAAAATCCATTTTCTTTCGGAAGATTTTCCGTGCCGGTACATATTATATTAACGTGAGCATATATATTTACTTTATGACATACTTTTTTAATGATAGCATATCGTTCCTGTATGGTATATTTTTTTGCATTTCCTGCCTTTATTACCTGCCAAAATAGCCACGGAACTTTATAAAATCTTCTACCGAAAAGATATACAATACGGTTAATCTTCATTGTTATACTCCTTGATTGCTGTTTCGTATAAGTCATTTCCTTCACTGTCTATTACTACAATTGCCGGAAAATCCTCCACATATAATTTTCTGATTGCCTCTGTTCCCAAATCATCATATGCAATGACTTCACTTTTTTTTATACATTTTGAAAGAATCGCACCCGCTCCGCCTACTGCTGCAAAATATACACTTCCATTTCTAACGATTGCATCTTTTACTGCCTGTGACCGTTTTCCTTTTCCTATCATTCCCTTTAATCCTAAGTCTAAAAGATCGGGAGCATATTTATCCATTCTGCTGGCTGTTGTTGGTCCCGCTGATCCGATGGGTCTGCCTTCTCTTGCAGGAGACGGTCCCATATAATAAATAATATTATTTTTCATTTCCAATGGCAAAGGCTCTCTTTTTTGTAATGCTTCTGCCATTCTCTTATGAGCAGCATCCCTTGCAGTGTAAATGATTCCCGTTATATATACATAATCTCCACTTACAAGTTCTTTTGCCGATTCATCACTCATTGGAGCTGTTATTTTCTTATTCATATATCTTCCCTTCTAAATAATTTAATTTTCTACTATTTATATTATTACTTTTATAATTTTTGTGTTTTTTTGAAATTTACTAAATTGCTATTTGATTATAAATTATATTTCTCTGCTCACATGTCTGTTAACATGACAGCATATATTAACTGCTACCGGCAATCCTGCTATATGGGTAGGATAAGTTTCTACATTTACCGCCAATGCTGTTTGTGTCCCCCCCAGTCCTCCCGGACCAATTCCTAATTTATTTATTTTTTCTAAAAGTTCTTCTTCCAACTCTTTTACATATGGAATTTCCGAGTTGCTGTCTGCAGGTTTTGCCAAGGCTTTTTTGGAAAGTATGGCACATTTTTCAAAGGTTCCGCCAATGCCTACTCCTACCACCATTGGCGGACAAGCGTTGGGACCTGCATCTTTTACCGCAGATAAAACTGCATCTTTTACTCCCTCGATTCCATCCGCCGGCTTCAGCATAAATACTTTGCTCATGTTTTCGCTTCCAAACCCCTTCGGTGCCAATGTAATCTTTATTTTTTCTCCCGGAACTATACTATAATGAATCACAGCCGGTGTGTTGTCATTGGTATTTTTTCTTATAATAGGATCACTCACAACGGACTTTCTTAAAAACCCTTCCACATATCCCTGTCTTACCCCTTCATTAATTGCATCCTCAATATTTTCACCTTCTATATGGACATCCTGCCCGATTTCCATAAAAACAACTGCCATTCCTGTATCCTGACAGATGGGAATCATATCCTGTGAAGCGATTTTTAAATTTTCATCCAGCTGCTGCAAAATCTGGCGTCCGAGAGGTGATTTTTCATTTTCTCTCGCATTGTTAAATACTTTTAACATATCAGGAGCCAGATAATGATTGGCTTCTATACACATCTCCTTAATATTTTTTATTATTTCCTTTGTATTTATATTTCTCATTTTACCGGCCTTTCAATGTAATCTGTGTTTTTTCATTTTTTTCTACATAATGATAAAGGCGACCAAAAGCCGCCTTTATATTATTCCTCTGAATTACCTTCTTTACCAGAATCTTCAGATAATTCTGTATTATTTTCTGTCATTTCATCATTATTTTCTGCATCTGCCTGCGTAACACTATCCTTAACTTTTGTAATACTTGCCACGACAATATCATTATTTTTTCCTGTATTCATAAGTTTAACACCTAAAGTTACTCTTCCAAGAACAGAAATATCATCAACAAACATTCTAATGACAATTCCTTCATTGGTAATCATCATAATTTCATTGCCGTCATTTACAGCTTTTGCACCAATGACATCACCTGTCTTATCCGTAATCTTATAGCATTTAACACCTTTTCCGCCCCGGTTCTGCAATTTAAACTCTGTGAATGGCGTGCGTTTTCCCATGCCGTTTGCAGATACAATAAGAACATATTCTCCCATTGATTCCGCCTGCATTGAAATAACTTCATCCCCTGTGTTAAGTTCTATCCCTTTAACACCCATTGCGGAACGTCCTGTTTCACGCACATCTGCCTCACGGAACTTAATTGCCTGACCATTTTTTGTCACAAGTATAATGTTATCTCTGTTATCAGAAACCAACACATCAATTAACTCATCATTTTCTCTGAGGGTTATAGCCTGAATACCGCTCTTTCTTATATTTTTATATGCATTCAAAGAAGTTTTCTTTATCGTACCGTGTTTTGTTGCCATAAAAAGATATTTATCATCTTCAAAATCTTTTATTTGAATCATGGCAGAAATCTTTTCACCCGGTTGAAGCTGTAACAAATTTACAATTGCCATACCACGGGCAGTTCTTCCTGCTTCCGGGATTTCATAACATTTCAGTTTATAAATACGCCCTTTATCTGTAAGGAACAAAATGTAATCGTGGGTAGAAACCATAAATATTTCTTTCATAAAATCATCATTTATGGTCTGCATACCCTTAATTCCCTTACCACCTCTATTTTGTGTTCTGAAATTGTCCACAGTCATTCTCTTTATGTATCCTAAATTTGTCATTACGATAACTGTATCTTCTTCCGGAATAAGGTCTTCATCCGATAAATCTCCGGGATTTATTCCTATTTTTGTTCTTCTGTCATCACCATATTTATCTCTGATTACAATGATTTCTTCTTTAATAACTGTAAGAAGTTTATTTTCATCAGCAAGAATGGATTTTAAATAATCAATTCTTTCCATTAATTCATTATACTCATTTTCCAAATCCTCTCTTGCCAATCCTGTCAATTGACGAAGTCTCATATCTACGATAGCCTGTGCCTGAGCATCGGACAATTGGAATCTGTCCATTAATCCCTGTTTTGCATCAGCCGTAGTACGGGAACTTCTGATTATCTGAATAACTTCATCTATGTGATCCAGAGCAATCAATAAACCTTTAATGATATGGGCACGTTCTTCTGCCTTATTCAGCTCAAACTTTGTTCTTCTTGTAACAACATCCTTTTGATGTTTCAGATATTCATCCAGCATCTGAAGAAGATTTAATATTTTTGGTTCCCCATTTACAAGAGCAAGCATAATTACGCCAAAAGAATCCTGTAACTGGGTATGCTTATAAAGCTGATTTAAAAGAACATTGGCATTAGCATCACGCTTTACTTCGATGACAACCCGGGTTCCTTCCTGGTCAGACTCATCTCTTAAATCAGAAATACCTTCTATCTTTTTTTCCTTATGAAGCATGGCAATTTTTTCAACTAATTTTGCTTTGTTAACCATATATGGAAGCTCAGTAATTACAATCTGGTTTTTTCCATTGTCCATTACTTCAATATCCGATACGGCACGGGTGATTATCTTTCCACGACCTGTCCTGTAAGCCTCTTCGATTCCCTGTC
>CALWNA010000066.1 GCA_944382505.1 uncultured Lachnospiraceae bacterium | reverse complement strand
AAATTATCGACTATTCCAGAAAACTGACACTGGATTTATTCTTCAGATCCTTTTCAAGGATCCCCGAGGAGATTTCCATACGAATAAAAAGATATGTGCAAAGCCGAAAACAAAAGAAATATCCGGGAATTGAAAAAGAAATTATGTATCGAAATCGAATCTTTGAGGAGTTCAGTAACCGATGTTTTGTAAAAAAATCTGAAAAATGTGATACTATTCTGCAGCTTCGAAGGATTTCGGAAAGATATTCAGTAATAATGGTCGGAAGCGACCAGCTTTGGGTACCGCGCGGGTATTCTACTGGTTTTTTTAATTTATTGTTTGTACCTGATTATGTACCTAAAATTGCCTATGCAACAAGTTTCGGCGTAAGCGTGATTCCTAAATCCAAGAAGAAGATTGCAAAGAAATTCTTGAACAGGATTGATTATATTGGGGTAAGGGAACTGCAGGCGGCAAAGATGATCCTGGAATTAACCGGGCGTAAGGTGCAGACAGTTGTTGATCCTACGTTATTGTTCAGCGGCGAAGAATGGAGAAAGATTATTCCGGAAAAGTGGAACATGGAATAGGAAGGAGTCAGATATATTTTCTGTTATTTTCTTGGAAATAATCCAGAGCAGAGAAGAGAAGTGGAAAAACTGAGCCGGGAAACAGGATACAGAATCGTTTTTCTTCCGCATCTTGATGAATTTGTTTGTGATGATATTACGTTTGGCGATAAACAGATATTCGAAATTGGCCCGGAAGGTTTTGTCAATCTTATCAGAAATGCGGAATGTATCTGTACAGACTCTTTTCATGGCACCGTTTTCTCTATTTTGAATCATAAGAGATTTATTACGTTTGAGCGCTATAAGAAGGAGGACAGAAATTCTAGAAATTCCAGAATCGACAGTCTGCTTTTCCAGACCGGTTTAGAGGACAGAAGATTTCAGGGAGAAATATTGAGACAAATGGACCGACCGATTGATTATACGGAAGTAGAGAAAAAGCTTCTGAAGATGAGAGAAGACTCTCTCACCTATTTGACGAATGCACTGGACAGTTCAGTTAAAAAGTACAAATAAAAGGAATGAATATGATTTCTTGGAAAGATAAAAATAAATGCTGCGGATGTTCTGCATGTTATTCTGTCTGTAAGCAAAATGCGATTTCAATGATAGAGGATGAGGAAGGGTTCTATTATCCATCTGTAGATTTATTAAAGTGTGTGGGTTGTGGTATATGTGAAAAGGTTTGTCCGTATCTGAATGATTCAGAAATGTCCTTGTCAGAGCATTCTCTATACTTTGCAGTTCAGTATAAAAATGAAAAAAAGAGGATGGAAAGTACGGCAGGAGGTTTTTTCTCTCTTGTTGCAGATTATGTGCTGGAACAACACGGTATTGTTTATGGTGTAGGATATGAAAAAGCGGTGATATGTCATAAAAGGGCAGAGATAGAAGCGGAACTGGAAGATATGCGCGGGTCCAAGTATGTACAGAGTGCATTGCTTGAATCCTTTCGCGAGATTTGTCGGCTTTTATCTGAAAAAAGACTCGTTCTTTTCGTGGGAACTCCATGCCAGGTTCATGGATTAAAAAGATACCTTGCACAGGAAAAAATGCTTTCAGAAGATTTGATCACTATTGATCTGATTTGCCTCGGAGTATCATCACCGGGGATCTTTAAAAAATGGATAGAATTTCTCGAAAAGAAATATAAAAATATTGTGAGTGTCATACAGTTTCGTAACAAACGTTTTGGTTATGCAACATCAAATGTCCGTGTCATTTTTGAGAATGACCAAATCTTGGAACAAAAATATGATACGAAAGCATATATTAAAACATTCTTTGCAGGCTTAAATGTAAGGCCTTCCTGCTATGCGTGCAAATTCAGAGCATTACCCAGAGTAAGTGATTTCACGATCGGTGACTGTATCCAGATCGGAGATTATTCGCATGAAATGAACGATGATAAAGGGACGACCTCCGTGTGGGCGCATACGGAGAGAGCCAGGAAGATTGCAGAAGATGTGCAGGGAAGAATGCGATGGAAAATGATAGAAAAGAATAGTACAAATAGGACGGGAAATCCAGAAAAGCAGATGAAAATCCCAGCAGGACGTTTTGATTTTTTTCAGGATGCACAAGAATTTCCATATGAGCATTTTATACGAAAATGGGTGTCGGATACATTAAGGAGCAGATGCGCAAGTGTTTTACGGAATGTGCTGGAGAGATTCCCTTTTGGAAAATATGTATTTCAGAAGATGCGAAGGTTGCAGACTAAGAAGTTTCAGCAAAGAATGATGCGGATCCAGAATGTAAAAAATATGGAGAGAAGAAATGCAGAATGCGGTCAGGGTATTACAGATTGTACCATTGGGAGCGGGTGGAATAACAAGTCTGATTTTAGGTGTTGAGGAACATATGGATCGAAGTATGGTTGCCTTTGACTATATGACATTTTATGACAGAAAGGAATTTAATGAAGACAGGGCTTTGCAGTTCGGTGCTCAAAAATATGTAGTACCAATAAATCAATTTCATAATCCGATAATAAGGGCATTGTTTAAGTTTTTCTGCTCAATAAAAGTAATTCATAAGTGTAATCCGGACATTATACATATAAACGCGTCAACTCCTTATGATATGCTGGTTGCTGTATCAGCGAAAATCGCTGGCACCAAAAGAGTGATCATCCATTCCCATAATTCTTCCATGATCAGAGGGAAAGGACAGCTTGGGATCATGAAAGTATGCAAATATGTTATTCCTTTTTTCTCTGACTATGCCCTTGCATGTTCGGAATCGGCTGCCCGGCATATGTTCCCCGATAGAATTATAAAAAAGAAGAACTATACGATAGTACATAATGGAATAGACATTTCCAAATACCAATTTTCCAGTGATGTACGTGAAATATATAGGAAAAAGCTTCAGATGGAGGGTAATTTTATTATCGGACATATCGGTAGATTTTGTGTGGCAAAAAACCATAAAAAGTTGATAGAAATTTTTGAAAAGATATATGGACAGTTTCCAAACGCCCGGCTGATGCTGATCGGGACAGGAGAACTTGAAAATAAGGTTCGTCAGATGGTGAAAGACAAGGGATTGTCAGACGTGATACATTTCTGCGGTGTTACGGAGAAGGTGCCGCAGTTGCTTCAGGCAATGGACTGTTTCGTCCTTCCCTCTTTATATGAAGGGCTTACTATAGCAGGAATAGAGGCACAGGCATCCGGTTTGCCGACGATCCTGTCGGACACTGTCACAAAAGAAGAAAATATTACTGATCTCGTGAAATACATTCCTTTGGATGCCTCGCCGGAGGAGTGGGCAAGAGAGATACTGGAAGTACGGAACCAGAGGACATGTCGGGCAGATACATCTGAAAATATTCGAAAAGCGGGATTTGATATCAAAGAAACGGCAGAACAGCTTACAAATCTGTATATTTCTTTATGCAGAAGGGATAAAAATGCGAGCAAAAAAAGTACAGATAAAAACAGTCATACATCTTAGAAGAATAAGGATTATATATGGGGTTTTTTTTATAGCGCAGATGGCAAGATCATCAGCTGGGCTGAAAGCAATTGCTGTTGTAGATGATCTGATGGTGTCACTGCAGGTGGCTTGCTTTCTGTTTTGTTTTTGGGATCGATTATACCAAAAAAAAATTTCATGGTTAGATATTGGCATAATCGCATTTTATGTTTCGTTGTTTATTTCTACTGTGATGACTAGCAGAGATTATTTCAGTTGGACAATATATGCCGTGCAGGGAGTAGGAACTGTTTTTCTGATAGAGAATATGCTGGAAGAGAACGAAAAGAATAGCCTGATAAGGATTCGTAATGTAAGTATTCTTTTCTTGCTGTGTAATATCTTATCCATGATTTTGTTACCTTCCGGTTTTTTATCGGAATATTATTTTCTCGGTTCACGGATTGGTTTTACGCCATTTTGTATTTTTGCTGTTTCAGTATCATTCCTTTGTGACTATGTTATTGTAAAGAAAAAAAGTTCATTGATATCATGTTTCGCGGTCCTGCTAGCAGCATCAAATCTTATTATGCAGAAAGTGTCAACCGGAATTATTGGGCTTGTGCTGTTTGGGGTCATGCTTTTGTGTGGAAATCTGCTCAATAGAGAAGAGAAAAAAAGAAAAACATGGATATATGCGGTATCATGTTTTATTCCGTTCATTGTATGGGGAATGATTATATGGGGGAAAGATATCGGATTGTTTCAGTCATTGTTGAAGATAGTAGGAGAAGATATGACATTTAACGGACGGATGATTATCTGGCAGACAGCACTGGAATATATATCCCGAAAGCCGTTGTGGGGATATGGGGTAACTGTCGTTGGTGCATTTTATATTACAGCATTTGTCAATAACAGGAGTTTGCCTGCACATGATGAGTTGTTGAATCTTCTGTATCAGGGAGGCCTGATAACCTTCTTTTTATGGAACATCCTTTTTTTTATCATTGGAAATGTGCTCGTAAAATGTAAAGAGAAGCAGATAGTTACCATAATATCTGCAATGATTTTTTCTTTCTTATGTATTATGATCACGGAAATTCAATCCCAAAAGGCTGTTATATTTATGGTTTTGGC
>CALWNA010000065.1 GCA_944382505.1 uncultured Lachnospiraceae bacterium | reverse complement strand
TATTTACCGGACTCTCTTTGATTAATGGCGCGCTCACAAATTTAGCTTTTTCTTTTGTAAGATTCATTTCTTTAAATTTGTCTGTATTTTTCCCGGATTTCACACCACAATAGTCTGTGGCAAAAGTCAGTTTCTTCGTTGTAAGATTTATTACAAACTGACCCGACTCCTTTAACATCCCATAGGAATGTCTGGAAGGTCTTACCGACACATATACCATCGCCGGATTTGTACATATTGTTCCGGTCCATGCAATGGTCAATACATTATCATTTCCTTTGCCATCGGAAACTGTTACCAATACAGCCGGAAGCGGATATAACATATTTCCGGGTTTCCATATTTCTTTTTTCATAATGAAACTCCATTTCATCACCATTAAACGGTTATATTTATAATATGTTTAATCTTTTTAAGCCTTATTTTTTGTTGTTTCTATTTTTTATGCTGATGTCCGAGAGAACAACATTATCGTTTTCCAGAGAATAAGTCAGCGTCATGGTTGTCCTGCATCTTCCGGAAAATGTATCGACATAACTTGTATAAAGTGCAGTATCCGTTGATGACGTATACCGATAGTTGTAACGATATGTCACAATATACTGTTTTGTGTCGGGATCATATTTGATTGTGTTTTTCAATGTGCTCATTTTCATTTCAATCACATTATAATTTTCTATATTTCTTGTTTCCGGCCAATAAACCACTTCCTCGGAACGTTCCACCAGTTTTTGCATTTTTTTAATCAGTCTGTTATTCTCTTCGCAATTTGCAATCAGCTTTTTATAAGATGGTCTTCTGTTTCTCACAGCTCTGTAAAACTGCTTTATCAGTTGTTCACCATGGTCTGTCAATAATTGTGTATATTTTTCATTTGCAGTATAATTCTCTCCGGTCAAATCTACTTTTGTATCTTTTTCCGTCAGATGAATCTCCTGCGTAACTGCATAATAATCATTTGTAGCCGAAACATTATATTGCCCGTTAATTGCGGCATCAAAATTGTAGGTAATATTTCCCTCTTTATCTGTGGTAATATCTGCCATATTATCCGTAATTTCTTCACCGTTTAATTCCAAAGAATTTCCTTCTGAAATCACCACGCTGAAATTATCCACCATCATCAAATCAACATTGATACTATAGTCGGGAACAATCTGTAAGCCTTTCCTTTTTTTATTCAGATATATCTTCATTTCCTGCGTGGTATCCGCATCTGTGTCAGTACATTCAATCGCTACTACTATTTTTCCGTTTTCTTTCTCGGGCTCTTTAATTTCATAGGTATCGATAACCATATTCTGTCTGACCTGTTTCATCTGGGAAATATATAAATCCTTATTTACATAATAACCGTTTTCTCTGTCTATGCACTCATACATTGTTTCATAATCCTGCTGTATGAACGCCCTGAAATATATTACCGCCTGCTCCGTAGGATCTGACTCATGTTCAATATATGCCAGCAGAGAGCCTGTCCCAATGCAGACTGCTATAAAAAGCAGTATCCCGAGCAAAGTTACAATTCGACTTTTTAATATTCCTTTTATTTTTACTTTCATTTTTCTCATCCATTCTTATTTTTTATCCACGAAATGATTTCTCTTTAAATGTTACCCATTATCCTTGATTTTTGCAAGGCTTTTATGTATCATTTATTTAGCAAAAGTAAAAGGTAATAAATATTTATGGATAAAAAAGTATTATTTAATGAAACGCTTACATCACTTGTGGAATTTGCCGCTGCAAATGGCAACGAAATTTCTATGGAAGATGTAAAATTATATTTTAAGGATTTTATTGAGGACGAGAGCCAATACCAATTCCTTTATGATTATCTTACAATTAACAAAATAAAAGTTACGGGATTTGTTCCATCCAAAACGAATGCTTTTGGCATTTATAATACAGTTGATAATAATCAGAAGGATGATTCTGACAAGGCAGAAATTTCTTGTCCGTCGGTTGCCGCCGAATCGGAAGAAGAACTGGCTTTCATTGACATGTACATGAAAGAACTTGAATCCATCCCCCCAATCAGCGAAAAGGAAATAACCTCTCTGATTTCCGCACTTTTATCCGGAGATCTCAGTGTTGTTGACAGGCTTGTGGAATGTCATCTCGCTCTTGTAGCAGAACTTGCTCAGCATTATCGTGGCAGAGGCGTCACCTTCGGAGATCTGATACAGGAAGGAAATGTAGGGCTTATGGTTGCTATTTCAGAATTTAACGACCAATCCGGAGATTTTAAAGAATTTATTTCAAAAAAAATTACTGACGCCCTGAAAGAAACAATCAATCTGCAAATTAATTCGGACCGTGTAGGGCAACATCTGGCAGATAAATTAAACCGATTAGATGAAGTAACCAAAAACCTCAGCGAAAAATTAGGACGTGTACCGGAAATTGCCGAGCTGGCAGAAGCGATGAATACATCCGAAGACGAAATATCTCTGCTGTTAAAAACTTCTCTCGATACATTGTCAGTAAATGAAGATACTCAGATAACAGACCCGTCCTCTGACACTGCTGCATCTTTTGATATTCCGAAAGAAGACCCTCTTCAATGGAGAGTTAACAGGAAAGACAATTAATCATTATAGTTTTTATTCCACTACAAAAAATACCGTCAATGCATATTCTGCATTGGATAAACGAAAAAGAGCCGGTAGAAACTCACCAGCCCTTTTTCATGAGATTAAGTAAAATATATTTAAGAACAGCGTTCTAAAATATCTGATTAATTTTTGAAGGAATTTACTTTCCTTTAACGAAAAAGGGAGCAGGACCGTTACGTCTGCTCCCTTGCATTTCGTTTAACATACGTTAGTATATCATTTTATTTTTTATTTGCAACCGTTAAGCAATCTTTGCTAAAAAAATTAACCTTTTATTTTGTTTTATAAATCTTATATTTAACTTTTTTCAAATAAACATTAATAAAATGAAGTTTTTATAACATTTCCTAAAATTCTAATTCATTATTTCCTTAACCCTGGCATAAATCCCATCTCCATCCAGTCCAAACTCTTTTAAAAGTTCCATTGCCGGTCCGGAATGTCCGAATACATCATTCACACCGATTTTTGTTACGAAAACAGGATTTTTTGCACTGAGGCAGTCACATACTGCACTTCCCAGACCTCCAATGACAGAATGTTCTTCCACTGTCACTACTTTACCTGTTTTCTTTGATGAACGAATAATAATATCCTCATCTAATGGCTTGATCGTATGAATATTAATCACTTCCGCATCAATCCCTTCCTCTGCCAGCTTTTCTGCTGCTTCCAAAGCTGCGGAAACCATAAGACCGGTTGCCACTATGGTAACATCCTTCCCCTCGCGGAGAAGAACTCCTTTTCCCAACTCAAACTTATAATCTTCTCTGTTGATTACAGGAGCTGCAAGACGGCCAAATCTTAAATAAACCGGTCCTTCCATTTCATACGCAGCCTTTACTGCCGCCTTTGCCTCTATATCGTCACAGGGATTAATAACAGTCATACCCGGTATCGTTCTCATCAATGCGATATCTTCATTGCACTGATGGGTTGCTCCGTCCTCCCCTACGGAAATGCCTGCATGGGTAGCGCCAATCTTGACATTGAGATGCGGATAACCCACTGTATTACGAACCTGCTCATAAGCACGCCCTGCTGCAAACATTGCAAAAGAGCTTGCAAATGGAACTTTCCCACATGTAGAAAGCCCCGCCGCAATACCAATCATATTTGCTTCCGCAATACCGCAATCTATATGTCTTTCAGGAAAGACCTTCTGAAACTTTCCGGTTTTGGTTGCAGCAGCCAAATCTGCATCAAGTACCACCAGATTTTCATGTTCTTTTCCTAATTCAACTAAAGCATCTCCATAGCTGTCTCTTGTTGCAATTTTTTTTACTTCTGACATAATGCTTCACCCGCTTTCTCCAATTCTTCCATTGCCACAGTATACTGCTCATCATTCGGTGCAGCACCATGCCAGTTTACTGCGTTCTCCATAAACGACACCCCTTTGCCCTTAACAGTATTCATAATAATGGCTGTAGGCATTTCCTTGGTATTTCTTGCTTCCTTTAATGCACTCTCGATTTCTTCGAAATTGTGTCCATCTATCGTTATGACATGAAAATTAAATGCCTCAAATTTTTTATCAATGGGATATGGCGAACATACGTCTTTTACGGTTCCGTCAATTTGCAGATTGTTATTATCCACAATTACGACAAGATTGTCCAGTTTTCTATGTCCGGCAAACATTGCCGCTTCCCAGATCTGACCTTCCTCAATTTCTCCATCGCCAACCATTGCATAAACCCGGTAAGTCTCGCCATCCATTTTTCCTGCCAAGGCCATTCCCACTGCAGTCGAAAGCCCCTGACCGAGAGAGCCTGCCGACATATCTACGCCGGGAGTATGTTTCATGTCAGGATGTCCCTGAAGATACGAATCTGTTTTTCTCAAAGAAAGAAGATCCTCCTTTGGAATAAATCCTTTTTCTGCCAATACCCCATACAGTGCAGGAGCCACATGTCCCTTCGACAGAACAAATCTGTCTCTTTTGGGATCTTTCGGTGCTGCAGGATTTACATTCATCTCTTCAAAATAGAGATATGTTATCATATCTGCCGCTGACAGTGAGCCTCCCGGATGTCCCGATTTAGCGCTGTGCACCTCTTTTATAATGCTTTTCCGAACTTCGTTGGCAATTTTTTTTAGTTGTAATTTTTCCATTGATGTATCCTTTCCTAAGTTAAAATGTATGTCCCATAATTAAACATTAAAGTCCGATTCTACAAGTAAGAACAGACCATCCTCATTTTTCTTTGATGCAAAAATTCCCGACAGTTTTCTTCCCAATCTTCCCGATTTATCAATCGCATTATCCACAATTGTTTCCACGTCCTTTTGGCTGATTCCCTCGTGAATTCCAAAATAATCGTCAATTGCCTTGTAGAATGCCAGATTTGCGAGTTCATCCATCGCATATCCCTGCTTTCTGGCGTATTGGGTTCCGTATTCAACCCATTCCTTAATGTCATATTCCTTGATTCTGATTATATGGTTAAACACTTCAGACAATCTCGGAGAAGATGTAAGCATTTTCTCCATTTTCTCTGTCTCACCTTCCAACACAATCAACATATCATCCGTAAACATTCCTGATACATCAACAACTTCACTTAAAGTCATTGCCCCCAGATTATGCGCATTTTCAATAATCAAATCACAACCGAGAAGTTTATTTAAAGAATTTCTGAACCCTCTTCTGTTTAAGGCGCTTGCGTCTATTTTTGCAAGTTTTCTATTCCGTCTGCCCCGTTTTTTGTTAACAAGTTTAATCATCTCAATGGCAAGCGTTGTCTTTCCGGTTTTTTCATTTCCCATGATGATAACATTACCGTCGGTAGACTTTCCGTTTGGCGTATAATTAACAATCAGTTCCCGCAAAACTTCTTTGATATTTGATTTAAATCCCTCAACATCGAGATAATGACTGAATGCAGACAATTCCTCCTCTGTCAGCACAACTTCATGCGCTTTAGCATTGTCCTTAAAAGAATCTTTCTGCCGATTGTCACTACTATGGTTTTTCTGTTTTCCGGTAGAGATATCCGATTCTTTTTCAGGATTCTTTTCTTTCGGTGTCTTTACATTTGCTGTGGAAACTTTCTCCGATATTTTCTCCCTGCCGGTCACGGAAGATTCTTCTTTTTCATCTTCTGTCTGTTTTGGCACTTCCACATTCTTTTTATGTTCCTCTGTCTCCGGCTCCGGCTGTTTCCAGTCCGTACCCGACAGTATTTCCACTTTTGCAGAAAGCACTTTATTAGAACGGAACTCTGTATCATTCAAAGTCTCTTCCGGCGCATTTTCTTCTGTCACTTCTTCTGTTACGGTCTCCTCCGCATTTCTGATTGCTTCTTCAATTTCTTCGCTGCTCGGAAGACTGTCTGTATGATGTCCCAAATCAGAATTTGCCGCTATATTCTCATACATATCTTTTTGTCCAATATCATTGGTTGTGTCTCTTTCCGGTACTTCAAAAGACAAATCAAGAACCGGTGTTTTGGAGGTTTTGCGAAGCTCATCATTAAAAATCGGCGTTTTTACGGCTTTGTCCGAATTTGTTTTAACATGGTCTGCTTTCGCAAGGTTTCCTTCGGCTTCCGACGGAACCGGCTTTTCTAATATATCTGCCTCTTCTTCCAGGATATCGTCAAAATTATTTTCCTTTACAGGTTCTTCTGTTTCTTCCGTTTCTTTTATTTCGGCTTTTTCTTCTGTTTCTTTTGTTGCTTTTATTTCAGCCTTTTCTTCTGTTTCTTTTATTTTTGCTTTTTCTTCTGTTTCTTCTTTCTTTCTATCTTCTTCCCATCTCTCTATTGTACTGACATTCCCCGATTGGACCTCTCTCGGTTTGTCTATGTTTCCCGCTTCGTCAATAATGCTTACTGCCTGATTGACTGTCTCTGCTTTCAGAATTCCTCTTTCCTGAAGCTGTCTCAGAATATTTTCAACGCCTTGGATATCCTTAATCGGTTCTACATCCTTTTTCTCAGGGAATTCCTCTGTTGCCCCCTCTTTCGCCTTCACTGTTTCTTCACTTATGTCGGCTGCTAAGTCTGTACTTTCTTCTGTTTTTTCCTCAGTTTCTGATTCAACCGTTACATTCGGTGCAATTTTTGTAGCTTCCCGTCCCTCATGGATATTGGAATTTTCGTCAATTGTCACTTCCTTCATACCGTCTGCAATAACAGCCTGAATATCCATTGTATTGAACTTTTCTTCCCCTTCGTTCTGCACTTCGATGTCAGAAAAATCAGGTACTTCGTCTAAAGCTTTTACCTCTGGAGTCTTATTATTTTCTTTTATCTTTAAATCAAATGGTTTTAATGTCTCGGATATTTTTTTTGCTTCCTGTTTTGCGGCAGCATCAATATTTCTCTGTTTGCTTTCTTCGTACTTGCTTTCCTGTCCCGGAGTCAGTGGTTTGTGCAATCTCTTTAGCTCCATAGCTTTCACGACATATTTACCTTCAGAAAACCAGAGACTTATTTCATCACACATGTCAACGCACTTTTCTTCATCTCCCGCCATGTGATAAAGCTTTGCCAATTCATATGCCCATTTTTCTTCCATATCGATATTGACATATTCTTCCAGAATTTTTATCAGCTTATCTATGGATGCTCCTTTTGCCTTCGCCATCCGATATTTTAAAATATATCTTGCAGTATCTCTCGGAGCCATTTCCACAAAGTCCTCATAAAATTCTTCCGCCTCATCAAATTCTTTTGTTTTTATCGCGATCAGGCATAGTCTGTATGCCAGATGCCTTCCTGCATTTGTATTCTCATATGCAAGCAAAAGAACTTTCTTTGCCTCCTGATATCTATGTGTTATTTCATATGCGTCCGCGACAAAGCTCAGAAAATTATTGTCTTTTATTTTTTTTATATCTAAAGTACCTGCAATTTCAACTGCTTTCTCAAAGTCTTTGTTGTGCATTGCAGTCTTTAGCTCTTCCATTTTCAGATTCTGCTCATTCCTGTCCATTTGATTTCCTCTTTTTAATAATCTCTAATATTTTACTTCATTGATAAGAAAATTTACCCTTTCATACTGTAACTCTGCCCTGCAGCGCTCTCAACAAGGTAACATTATCAATGCATTCCAAATCCCCGCCTACCGGTACTCCACTGGCAATTCTTGTCACCTTTATGCCCAAAGGCTTTACTACTTTGCTGATATACATTGCGGTAGCTTCCCCTTCCACACTGGAATTTGTAGCTATAATGACCTCGTCCACGTCCTCCTTCAAACGTTGAAAAAGTTCTTTTAATTTTATATCATTCTGCCCGATTCCCGCCATGGGATTAATTGCTCCGTGAAGCACGTGATATACTCCTTTATATTCTCCCACTTTCTCGTATGCCGCCATATCTTTTGTGGACTCCACAACCATAATTGTCTTATGATCCCTCTGTTCACGGCTGCATATGGGACATATATCCTGATCCGTCAAGGTACAACAGCACT
>CALWNA010000064.1 GCA_944382505.1 uncultured Lachnospiraceae bacterium | reverse complement strand
CACCTATTATGATAGTAGAAAGAAAAGGCAATTCAACATGAGGCAATGCTGCCAACAAAACAGGAGGAATACTGCATGAGGTTATTCTTTGACTGTCCAATAGATCAAGAAGCAAAACAGAGTCTTTCCGTTCTTTTTCCTGTGGCAAAACTAATAAAGCCCCTACAACCAATGTAGGAAAGATTTCCAGAATAGAAGCATCAAAACTTATACTTGCAAATTGCAATACCCGGGAACAAGTATTTAACTGCAATATATCAATATTATTAATTATAGTCTGATATAAGGCTGAATGTTTTATGGGTATACCTTTAGGATTACCTGTTGTCCCGGAAGTATAAATAATATAAGCAATATCCGATGGAGACACAGTAGGCAACACCAATCCCCTTTCTTTCACTTGGCACATCATATCTTCGACCAATAAAGATTGAACCATTCCACCAAATGGAACAATAGCCTCTTGGCTTAGCAATATTAATGCAATCTTACTATCATTAATAATAAAATTAATCCGCTCATTAGGATAATCATAATCAATAGGCACATAGATATTTCCAGATTTCATAATACCTAAAATTCCAATAATCATTTCTATATTTTTAGGCATGAACAAGCCTATACATTGATGAGAAAATCCCATTTTCAACAACACGGAAGCAACACGATCACTGAATTCATCCAATTGCGCATAAGATATTTTTTTCCCGCTAAAAAAAACAGCATCTCGAAGAGCATTATCCAATACGGTTCTTTTAAAATGTTTAAAAAATGTTTGTGGTGGCTCAGCTAAGCCTAATGCCCGATTTTCTTTTTCCAATATTTTCTTTTGTAAGTCGAATGAAATTAATCTTATATTTTTCAGCTTAATATGAGGAAACAAAATCACTTGATCCAATATTTCACAAAACACCTCAGATAAAACCCGAATAAAATTTAAAGAAATTGTAGACCGATATCTGATTTCACATGTAAATATATCATTATCCTCAATAGCCAATACCAAATCGGCAGATAAATTCACATTTACATGCTTATATGGATTTACATTACAACCTGTTAGATATAATGTCAAAGCCCTATATTCTATCGGATAATTAATTCCTATATTAATACTTTCCCGCTTATCTATATCTCCGTTCTCATATAAATACTGCAATATATCACTATAAAATACTGCTGAATGAATCCGTTCATTCACCCTACTTTCGTTTACATCAATTAAAATATCAGCAAAAGTCTTTTCGGCTTGAAAAAGGTATTTAACCGGCAAATTATTAACAAATACACCAAATAAAGAATCATATTCTTTAGAACGCATATTTAATGTATGATCCAATAACAAATTATCAACTCGCAATATTCTTGACAACGTGAAAGCCCACACTGAAGAAAACAATCGAAAACAAGTCGTTTTTTGGGCTCTACAAAACGATTGTATCTTAAAATTACGTTCAGCACCTAAATCAAAAGTATATGCATATTCTTTTTGTTGAATAGAAGAGCATTCCAATGGAGTGTGTGGAACAGGCAAACGTAAAGGAACACCTTTCATATAATTCCGCCAATAACCAACATTCTGCAATCTATTTTTATGATACTGCACTTCAAATAACTGATTGTATTCATCCAACATTTTCATTTGATCAATTGCAATATAATTCCCATCCAACAATTGATTATAAATGGTGGAAAGTCTATTAAAAAAAGTCCTTAAAGATAAACCATCCATCACCACATGGTGAAATAAATGGAATAAAAAAAAACGATTATCCAAATGAATAATATAAAATCTGCTTGGAGCTTCCTTTTTCAAATCAAATGGCTGCTCCGCTAACCTCATGATAATGTCATTAACCTCTTCTACTGAAGTAACATAAATATCATTAACTTTCAAAAGTTCTATATTTGAAACAAAATATGGATTTCCATCCTTTATTTGAATGGTAGAACAAAGAGGTAAATACTCTAACGACAGTAAGCGATATGCTTCTTTTAAAGTCGGTACAGACAAATTACCTTCTACAACAAATACATAATTTGTATCATTGTATTCAGACGTCGGATATTTCAATAAATCATCCATCCAAAATTTATATTGAATAGGATTTAATGGTATGCAATGTGACATAAAAATCAAATTCTTTTAAAATGCATATGACAACGTAAATATAAAACTTCTTTTTTGTTGCGGCAATGGAATAAACATGCTACCTCCCTGATAGTAACTTGTATTCAACAGATTATATACGCTTAATGAAGCTGCAACTCCTTTATATTGATAATCGACTCCTACATTAAAAATCGCACGAGCACCTAATTGATAATTAGGATCGTAAAGCACTTGCTCTCCAACATAAAGTAGATTAGAAACTAACGGAGCATATTGCTTCGATTGAAAAGACATATTTCCTCTTACATACAAATCATTATACTCTGTTTTCCAAATCTGATAACGGCACAATAAATTTAATAAGTAATCAGGAATCCCATTAATATGAGAATGAGTTATCGTATAATTATTGCTTTCAAAAACACGTTGATAAGACATATTTAAGTTTGCATATAAACGCGATTTTTCATAAGACAACACTCCCTCAACTCCACCGACCTTTAATGATCCTGAATTTGAAAGGACTTCCCCTGACGCATTAGGAGTACCAAAATAAATAATATCTTTCAATGAATTATAATAAAGATTTACTTCATATTTCAAGCCTGAATTCCTTACTGAATGATTATAACTTAATTGTATAGCATCCATAGACTCCGCATCCAGCTTATTACCTCCCGCATAGGTTGCAATTGTTGAGGCACGATAAAAGAAAGGAGCATCAACAAACGAATGCGAATAACCCAATTTAAAGTGGACATTTTGATTAAGTTTATAAATCAAAGACAAACGGGGAGAAATTTCATTTAGCCGATTATCATTATAACGGTGTTTATAATCATATCGAACGCCACCATTAAAAATAAAATTATCTCCTAAATAGGTTTTCAATTGTGTAAAAACGGAAAAATTCAGTTCTTCTCCCAAATGAATTGAACGATTTGCATCGGAATATGTAACGATAATTCTATCAAAATGATCTCCTGCAACCATAGAATTGTCTTTCATTACATAATTTTCCAATTGAGTACCTAACAGAAAATTCCCCCTTAAAAAACCTCTATGAAAATTACGATTTACCTGAAATGAAGCACCATAAGTATAATCATTCCATGATTGAACCTGATAGACACCATAATCGCATACTCCTTCTTCTGGCACACTTCCTACAACTTCTCCTGGTTTAACCGGCACATATCTATCATTAGGCAAAATAGTATCTCCAACAATATCGTAATAAGAAACATTTTCCATATCCACAAAAGCAGTGAATTTTCCTAACCATTGTTTCCATGTTTTTTCATAAGATAATTCCAAATGTGAAGATTGTCGAGAACGTCCTGGCTTAGAACCATTTATTTTTCTATAACGGTCATAATCATACAATCCTGGGTAAAACACCGTAACATAAGGAGATACTTTTTTCGCATATTGCGTATTGAATAAGAGTTTCAAATCATTCCACTCAACTGTAATCCCTATATCATAAGCAGGTTTATGATTATATCCATTTATATACATACTTCCTGGCTGTAAAACCTTTCCATAAAACCCTTTATCATTTACTCCTATATTTCTTTTTTCTCCATATGAAGAAAAAACAGAAGCCCATCCCATAAAATTAATACCAAGAGAGCTTTTGCCCATCAAAAAATTTGCACTATAAGTATGATTGTTACCTATTCCACCTGAAAATTTCAAACAATCAACATCATTACCTTTTTTAGTAATAATATTGACCACTGCTGTCAATGCCACATTACCATACAATGAAGATGCCGGTCCGCGCAAAACTTCTATCTGCTTAATTTTATCAAGACTGGTGCGATAATCAGGAGCTTCCGAATTTGTTGCACGACTATTCAGCCTATGCCCATCCAACATGATTAAAATCTTTTCCTGTGACGATGAATATATTCCATGCATGGCAACATTCATTTCTGCACCTTCAACAAACGACATCCCCGGAACATACAAAGTCAACAAATCCGCCAATGTCCTTGCCCCCGATGCCTTAATCATCTCTTCCGTTATCAATGTAACCGGTACCGGA
>CALWNA010000063.1 GCA_944382505.1 uncultured Lachnospiraceae bacterium | reverse complement strand
GTAATAATTGTCCGATGTCATAAGATACCAATAGACTTCTTTTTCCACGACATCACATGGAATACTGAATGAATATTCGCTCTTTCCCACATAATCAATTATTTTGGCTTTTACTCCGGTTTCTTCGCGAACTTCTCTTAAAGCTGTCTGCTCATAATTCTCGCCTTTTTCAACAGTGCCTTTGGGCAGAACCCATCCTTCATACCTGTTACGATAATTCTTGTATAACAATAAAATTTTTCCGCGAAATATAACAACACCGCCACAGCTAACCGCTTTCTCCATAGCGATTCCTCCTGTTCTCAAGTGTGTATTTTGCTTATCGCTTTTCATATTCTTTGCTTCGCACAGACAAAATCTTGTTTCTCTGCTACTATTGCTAATTTTAGTATACAAGAATAATGATACCATTGCAAGATAGCAAAATCAAAAACATGGAAAATCAATTGAAATATTCATCAAAAACTTCTTTTGCACAATTTATAGCAGAATCATTCCCCTGAGGTATATTTTCAATAACAACGGCAATTGCAATTTTCTTTGTTCCTTTTGTGGCATATCCTATAAACCAGGAATTAATATGATCCTGTTTGTCAATTTCGGCCGTTCCTGTCTTGCCATAGGCATTATAATCTGTATTTGCGAGAATTCTTCCGGTTCCATAATCGCAAACTGCAGCCATATATTCTTCTAATTGGGAAGCTTCATTTTTCGTCATGAGACGCTTATACTCTGTTTCCTCGCTCTGTCTTACCATCTGCCCATTGCTATTTTCAACATAATCAACAATATAAGGTTTCATAAGCACACCTTTATTTGCTATGGCCGAAACAATCATTGCCATATGCGCCGGCGTCACGGTAGTTTTCCCCTGTCCGATGCTTGTCTGTGTTATATCAAACTGGGTTGAAGTTTCATCCAACGGAAAAACACTTTGACTGTAATCAAAATCCAATGGCAGACTGCTGTTAAACAGCAAATCAGTCGCCGTTTGAGAATATTGTGCAACATCCAATCCATCACCGATTGTGGAAAAAGCACTGTTACAGGAATATGCAAAAGCCTCTTCCAAGTCCTCGCTGTAATGTCTTGTCCCGTTAAAACATGCAATGGAAAATCCGTCAAATTGTGCTTTCCCACTACAATTATATGAGAAATCACTATAATTCTTATTCTCACGCATATATTCCAGTGTTGTCACAATTTTAAATATGGAACCCGGAATATATTTTCCCTGAGTTGCTCTGTTTAGTAACCTGGAATCGTCAGAATCAGCAGTTATTTCATCCCAAATATCATCAATGGTCATCGGATCATATGACGGTTTTGAAACCATGGCATAAATTTCTCCGCTATCGGGATCCATTGCAAATACAGCGCCTCTGTGATCGCCGAGACTGTCATAGGCAGCTTCCTGCAGGCTTACGCTTAATGTGGTATATACATCGCATCCCCTCTGTACCGTATTTGAAAAATCATCGATTATTTTCTGTAAAGCATTTGACTCCGTGGAAAGCAGATCAAAATTACACAATTTTTCCAGGCCATACTTTCCGTGGGTTCTGATTCCGACCACATGGGAAAACACCCGGCCATAAGGATATTCCCGGGTATCATCGGAGAGATCATCTTCCGTTCCCTTTGTATCTGTATACGCAAGTTCTTTTCCGCTTCTGCTGTATATGGTTCCCCTTATAACCTGTTCCGCATTACTGTCGATTCTTTTATTATAACTATTGTTGACAACACTTTGGCTTTCAGCCACAATAAAATATCCATAATATCCGATCATGGAAAGAAATACTACTGAAAAAACAATTGTGGCAAGCATTGCCTGACGATTAATTTTTCTTTTTTCTTTGCGGGCTGATTTTAATTTCCTGCGTGTGTTCAAGTTTTTTGACTTTCGCCGTGTTTCGCGTTGTGACATTTCCTGTTCCCTCCACTGGCATCTTTCTTCTAACCGGTTTTTTACTTGCCGTGCCGACGATTGCTAATCCCTGTATGATTGCAAAAACAATCAGTGTACTGAGTATGGAGCTTCCTCCATAACTGATCAGGGGCAATGTTACACCTGTCGACGGTATCATTTTTATGGCACCGCCAATTGTAAGTGTTACCTGTACCGCATATTGTACACCAAGTCCTACACATACCAATTTATTAAACAAACTGATTTGTTCCATTGCCGTTACCAAAAATGCAATAAAGCAGCTTAAGCAGACTAAAATAAGCAGCATTGCAAATATTCCCCCAAACTCTTCGCCGATTGCAGAAAACACAAAATCCTGATGAACTACGGGGATATCGCTTGGGCGTCCCTGAAACAATCCGGTGCCCGTAAAGCCGCCGCTGCCTAAGGCAAACAATGACTGGGTAACCTGATAGCCGTCCCCATCGATAATCGGCCATGGATTTAACCACGCCGCAACTCTGGTCTGAACGTGTCCGAATAAATTATATGCAATTACCGCCGCTACGGACAGTCCGCCCAGACCGATTATCATATAGATTATTTTTCTGGTGCCTACATATACCATAAACAGATAAACCATAAAGAATATCAGTGCACTTCCCAAGTCTGTTGATAAAACAAGAATTATCACATATGCCCCTGCAAATATGGCAGACAAAATAATCGTGGTGAAATTTGTCGATTTATTCAACATTCCGGCAATGAAAAATACAAATATAATTTTTACAAATTCCGATGGCTGAAATGCGAAACTGCCAATTTGAATGGAAAGATTTGCCCCGCCGCTTTTATCTCCAAAAATGAGGACAATCAACAATAAAATAAGGCCGACAATACAGTATGCCCATGTGAGATATTTCCACATTTCGAATTTGCTCATTAAATATGGAACAATCAGAGACGCCATGGTCACTATGGCTATAATGATAAACTGTTTTACGCTGTCTTCAAACTCATATAAATATACGTTGGCAAAACTTAATCGTATCTGAATAATAAATCCGATTGTCAAAAGCATGCACATATTACTCAACACCGCCTTATTGATATTCGGATATATTATCGGGAAAATTCCAAGAACAACGATCAGATAGCAAATCTGCGCGCCCCCTAAAACAATAATGCTTATCTGCGGAATCTCTGTCTGATTCATATAAATTGTTATAATTCCAAGCAGATATGTAGCAAAAATAATGCCGTTTTGTCGTTGAAAAATGCCGGAAGCCTTATAGGGATTTCGACATCTTAATGCACTGAAACATTCCCATGTATAAAACAACATTAACAAAATAAACAAATATTTAGTTACAACAATTAAAAAAGTATTCATATTCTGTCTCCAATAACCACGTTACAGAACACCACGTTTAAAGTGCCCTCTTGTGGATGAATTGTCTTCCGAAATAATATTGTTATTAACAAAAATTTCTTTTGCCTTTTTTAAAACATTTTCCGTTTCTTTGCCATCCTCAAAGGTAAACGACAGTCTTAACGAATCAGGATTCAATTTTTTTATTTCATCTTTAAATTTAAACAGTGATAACGGCTTACAGTTATACATAAGATTATAACAATATTCACAAACACATCGTGTATGAAAATAATTGTTTTTTCGGTCCTTTATTTGATAAACGGCATTTTCCGCATTACAGAGATTACACGTTTTCAGACAACATCCGGCAGAAATCATAACCGGCATATATCCGTAAACAATAAATTCTTCTCCGCCACATCCTCTTTCGGCCAGTTCCTTATAATTTAATTCCAGTGGAATTGTCGTCTTACCGCCCTTGCTCAAATAATATTCCTTTGAGAATTTATTTACTGCATACACATTATAATCAAA
>CALWNA010000062.1 GCA_944382505.1 uncultured Lachnospiraceae bacterium | reverse complement strand
ATGGAGCTTTTGTGGATTTGGGAAATGATGTAACGGGTCTGGTACATGTTTCGCAGATTTCCACGGATCATATTAAATCACCGAAAGAGGTGCTGGAAATCGGTCAGACCGTCAAGGCGAAAGTGATTAAAAATCAGGACGGAAAGATTGGGTTAAGTATTAAGGATTTGCTGGAGGAGCAGCGGGTTCAGGAAGAAGAAGAAATCAAAAACCATATCCCGGAAGTGGAAAGCATAGGAACCTCTCTGGGAAGCCTCCTTAAGGGATTAAAACTGGACTAAACAGAAAGAAGAATATCTAATAAAAGAAAAAGAATGTGCCAAGGGAGGAATTTCCTTACGGAGAGGATTCGAGGCACATTCTTTTTGTATGATTAAGCTAAATCTTCCTGATCTACAATTGTAATGCCATTCTTCTTGAGAAGGGCGGCAACTCTGTCGTTGTCCTGAACACGGAAAATCATAAGGGCATTGTCGGCATCCTTTGTAAGAAATGCATAGATATATTCTACGCTGATATTTTCAGAAGCAAGAATGTTCATGACCTTTGCCATAGCTCCCGGTGTGTCAGGGATTTTCACTCCGATAACGTGGGTGAGTTTACAAATCCAGTTGTTATCTTTTAAAAGCGTCAAGGTATTAAATGGGTCGTTAACAATAATACGGATAATTCCGTAATCACTGGAATCTGCCACTTCCAAAGCGCGGATATCGATATTGTTTTCTGCAAGAAAGCTTGTAACATCTGCAAGATTTCCCGGTTTGTTTTCCATAAAGACGGATATCTGATGAATATACATAAATCTACCTCCTATATCTTTCTGTTATCAATTACACGTACGGCTTTACCCTCGGAGCGTGCAATTGATTTCGGCTGAACAAGTGTGACCTTCGCATAAATTCCCAACATACTTTTCAGCGCCGCCACAATTTCTTTTTCTTTCTTTTCAATAACACTTACGGTGTCAGAGAACATTTCCGGCGTCATTTCAACTTTGACTTCTAAGGTGTCACTATTGTTAATACGGTCCACTACTAATTGATAATTAGATGGCATCCCTTTCTTAATGAGGACTTCTTCAACCTGTGAAGGATAAACGTTTACCCCTTTGATAATCAGCATATCATCGGATCTGCCCATAAGTCTGTGGATACGGGCGTGCGTACGGCCGCATTTGCATTTTTCTCTTGTGATATATGTAATATCCTTGGTGCGGTATCTGATCAGAGGAAATGCTTCCCTTGCAAAACTTGTGAAAACCAGTTCACCTACCTGTCCGTCCGGAACAGGTTCCAGCGTTTCAGGATCTACAATTTCCGGAATAAAATAATCCTCGCATATGTGCATGCCATTCTGTTCCTGACATTCAAATGAAACTCCCGGACCTTCCATTTCTGTCAGACCGTAAATGTCATATGCCTTAATGCCAAGCTTATTCTGAATGTCATTTCGCATCTCTTCGGACCAGGCTTCTGCACCGAAAATACCGGCTTTGAGTTTGATTTGATCCTGAAGTCCCCGTTCTACAATGGACTCTGCTAAATATGCAGCGTAAGATGGTGTACAGCAAAGAATCGTGGAACCAAGGTCTGTCATGAACTGAAGCTGCCGGTCCGTATTGCCGGATGACATTGGAAGTGTAAGACATCCGACTTTGTGAGAACCGCCATTTAACCCCGGACCGCCGGTAAATAAACCGTAACCGTAGCATACATGGCATACATCATCTTCTGTGCCTCCGGCAGCGACAATGGCTCTGGCACACCCGTTTTCCCACATGTCGATATCTTTGTGAGTATAAAAATCTACAACCCGTTTCCCGGTTGTACCTGATGTCGACTGAATACGAACACAGTCTTTTAGCGGAATGGCCAGCAGTCCATAAGGGTATGCCTCCCTTAAGTCATCCTTTGTAATAAAAGGAAGTTTTGGCAAATCGGCAGTACTTTTAATATCCTCCGGTTTCACCCCTTTCTCGTCCATCATCGCTCTGTAATACGGTACATTTTCGTAAACCCGTTTTACACAGTTTACAAGCCCTTCGTTTTGCCACTGCTCAATCTGTTCCCGTGAAGCAGTTTCAATGTCTTCCTGAAAATATTTTCCCATTATTTTGTTTCCTTTCTGTCGTTCATAATATAGTAATTTCATTTTACAATATCTGTCACTTTAAAGCAATAAAGTATTGAAAATAGTTTCCCAAAAAACATTTTTTACCGATAAGCAAAGGTTAATCTGCCCAATGTAAAGAAAGTAAAAGGGCTTTTGAGGCACAAGAATAAAAACGTTTTTATTACCGTAAAATATGGTATTTCGAGAAATTATGTGATATAGTGAATTTGAAAATTTACGGAGGATTTCTCTTATGTGAAAATGTCATCGGAGAAGTCAAAATTAATATTAAAAATCGGAGGATATTGATAAAAATGAGTAATAACCGAAAGGGCGTTCCTGTTGAAGGATTTGCAGACAAGAGCCGTGAGGCAGCAGTGGAAAGCATTGTATTATTAAAAAATAAAGACAATGTATTACCGTTTACAAAAGATGATAAGATTTCTGTTTTCGGACGTCCGATGATTGAATATTATAGAAGCGGTACCGGTTCGGGAGGAGCGGTAAACGTTGAATATGCTACGAATATTCTTGATGGGTTTAAGAACAGTGATCTGACCATTAACGAAGATGTTGTTAACGATTATCAGGAATGGCTGAAGGAGCATCCTTTTGATAATGGCGGCGGCGGATGGGCTGCAGAACCATGGTTCCAAAAAGATATGGAAATAACATTTGAGTATGCTAAGGCTCAGGCAGAGAAGACCAATAAGGCAGTCTATATCATCGGCAGAACAGCCGGAGAAGATAAAGATAATTTTGCGTGGGATGGAAGTTATCTTCTTACAGACGAAGAAAAATCAAATTTAAAAAATATAACAGATGCATTTGAAGATGTCTGTGTTGTTCTTAATGTCTCAAATATTATAGATATGAAATGGGTTGAGGATGTTCGGTACAATGGACATATCAAATCTGTGATTATTGTATGGCAGGGAGGCATGGAAGGCGGAAACGCAGTCGTTGATGTGCTGTCAGGAAAAGAAAGCCCAAGTGGTAAGCTTCCTGACACCATAGCAGAAAATATTGAGGATTACCCATCTACTGCAAATTTTGGAAATCCTCTCACCAATCTTTACGAAGAAGATATTTATGTCGGTTACAGGTATTTTGAGACTTTTAAACCTGAAAAAGTTCTATATGAGTTTGGTTATGGTCTTTCTTATACAACGTTTAATATAGAGACTGTTTCCGCAAAAGAAGCAGACGGCAAGATTGCCCTTGAAGTGAAGGTGACAAATACCGGAGATACATATGCAGGTAAGGAAGTTGTTCAGGTTTACTACGAAGCGCCTCAGGGTAAGCTGGGAAAACCGGTAAGACAGCTTGTTGCATATCAGAAGACCGGGAAACTCATGCCGGGACAGAGTCAGATTGTAAATATCGAATTTGATATTGATGGGATGGCATCCTATGATGATTCAGGTGCAACAGGAAATAAATCCTGTTACGTACTGGAAGAAGGCGAATACAATATCTTTGTGGGCAACAGCGTAAAGAAAAATTCATTGGAATTTACATATAAGTTAGACGAACTTAAAGTTGTAGAACAGTTATCGGAAGTGGCATGCCCAAATGATGATAATTTAAAACTTATGAAGCCGGGCGCAAAGAAAGCGGACGGAACATATGAAATTACATATATACCATCTCAAAAGCCGACAGTAGATTTGGCGAAGAGAATTGAGGACAATCTTCCGCCTACAATGGAAATTACAGGTGATGTGGGAATTACACTTCAGGATGTAAGAGACGGGAAAGCAAAGGTGGAAAACTTTGTTGCACAGCTTACGGTGCCGGAACTTGCACAGATTGTCAGAGGAGAAGGGATGAGTAACCCGCGAGTTACACAAGGTACGGCTTCAGCATTTGGCGGACTTAGTGACTCATTGTTCAATTATGGTATTCCGGCTGCATGTTGTGCGGATGGTCCCAGCGGTCTTAGAATGAGTGGTAAGGCGACACAGCTTCCTATAGGAACAGCCCTTGCATCTACATGGAATCCAAAACTTATCAGAGAACTTTACACAATGGAGGGTCAGGAATTATACAGAAATGATGTAGACACATTGCTGGGTCCTGGTGTAAATATTCATAGAAATCCGCTGAACGGACGTAATTTTGAATACTACTCTGAAGATCCATATCTGTCAGGAACAATGTCAGTTGCTTCCACAGGCGGTATTAAAGATGGAGGTGCGTGGGGCACAATCAAGCACTTTGCTTTAAATGGTCAGGAATCCCACAGATTTAAGATAGATGCCGTATGTTCAGAGAGAGCAATCAGGGAAATTTACTTGAAATCATTTGAAATGGCGGTTAAGGCTGATACGGTAATGGCGCTTATGACAGCTTATAATCCGATTAACGGACACTGGGCGGCATCCAATTACGATCTTTGTACAACAGTGCTTCGCGGCGAGTGGGGATACAAAGGTCTTGTTATGACGGACTGGTGGGCAAAGATGAACGACGTTGTGGAAGGCGGCGAAGAATCGAATCAGGATACAAGAGACATGGTTCGTTCACAGAACGATGTATATATGGTTGTAAATAATAACGGTGCGGAAGTGAATTCCAACAACGATAATACGGAAGAATCCATTGCAAACGGAAAGCTTACCATAGGAGAACTTCAGCGTGCGGCAATCAATATTTGTAATTTTATTCTTGCTTCATCGGTTATTGAAAGAGAATTAATTGATACGGATGTAGCGAAACACTACGATTCGGTACCTGAAAGTCAGGCAAAATATGAGAAATTTTCACTGGCAGATGATGATAAGGTAATGTTTAACTGTGGCAAGGAAGCGACATTGGTAGTTGCGGAAGATGGCGAATATACAATCATTGTAAATATTGCTTTTGATAAGACAAATCTTTCACAGTCCACAGTTAATGTAAATGCAAACGGCACAACAATGGTCGTTATTCAGACGAATGGTACGGACGGTAACTGGATTACGCAAAAGTTATGCAAAGTCGATTTAAACAAAGGAGTATACAACCTGGAATTAGAGGATGTCCTGGAAGGAATTCAGGTGAAATATATTCAGTTTAAGAAAATAAATAAGAAAAACAAAAATTAATTGTAGGGGAAATGATATGGAGAATGCAAGTCTATTATAAGGGTAGGCTTGCATTTTTTACATTTTTCGGCAAGATAATTTTATTCATATTAGGAGCACGGGGTCAAAATATGCAGATAAATATAGCAATATGTGATGATGAATTTAATATATGTTCACAGGTTGAAAATCTGCTTGTGGAGATTTTATCAGAAAAATTTATAAATTATAATATTGATGTCTATAACATGGGAAAAGATTTGTGTGAAGAAATGCAAAGAACAGAGTATGATTTGGTATTTCTGGACATAGAACTTCCGCAAATGAATGGTGTGGATATCGGCAGATGTATACGGGAGCAACTAAAAAATGAGAGAGTACAGATTGTTTATATTTCTGCGAAAGAAGGATATGCAATGGAACTGTTTGAATATCGACCGATGAATTTTCTGGTAAAACCTTTGGACAAAGAGAAGATTGAGCGGGTTATCAGAAAATATCTGATCGTTTCTGAACAGGATAATCATTTGTTTACATACAAGAAAAAATATGACT
This sequence comes from uncultured Lachnospiraceae bacterium, assembly GCA_944382505.1. Lineage (GTDB taxonomy): Bacteria > Bacillota > Clostridia > Lachnospirales > Lachnospiraceae > Eubacterium_G. Next base: position 2,507 of record CALWNA010000062.1, on the reverse strand, counting down.
TTTATAAAATACCGATTTCGAAAATATTCTATTTTCAAAACAGAGGCAAAAAGATTGCAATGCAGACAGATGAGGGAGAAGTTGAATTTTATGATTCCATCGAAAATGTATATCAGAGAGTAAAGGGTCACAAATTTTTGTTTATACATAAATCAATTATCGTTAATTATGAGTATATTAAAAAGTTCGGATATGAGCAAGTGACGATGATTGATGAAACTGTTTTTCCAATCAGTCAATCAAGAAGAAAAGCAATACGAGAAATGTTTATGGACATAAAGAAAAGGGAGAGATAATGGAGAAGGCAATAGAATACATAATTATGGTTTTGACAAACGCCATGGATTTTTACATAATCTATCGGTTCATGACTGGTTTTTTAGGCGATTATATTGTTGAAAAGAAACTCGTTATATTGGCGTATTTTTGCAGGTTTTCATTATCTATATTTGTTAACCTGTTTGTTCCATATCCAATCTTTAATTTGCTGTCGTCGTTAATCAGTCTTTTTCTGATTACATTATGTTATGAGGCGAGACTGTCAAAAAGAATTGTTATCGTTATTATAATTTATATGTGCCTCTTTGTTTCCGAGGCATTTGTGGCAATGGTGATAGGTTTAAGCGGATTTTCGGTTTTTGAAAAAACGCAGAATGGAAATTATTTTTTGTTATTCATTTCACAATTAATATTGTGGGGCATATCCATTGCAATCGGAAAGTTTAAAAATGTAAAAGTTAATATGCCGGTGCCCAAAGAGTTTGTTATAGCGGTTATCATGACGCCGATAACTTCTATTTTTCTTGAGATACTTATTTTTCAACAGGAAAATATAGATAATAAAATCGTGATGATGTCGCTTATCTGTGTAATTCTTTTAAATTTTATTATGATATATTTATATGACTCTTTATCGAAAACGTTTGAAGAGAGAACACAGATGGAATTGGTAAGAAGGGAGAAAACTTATTATCATAATCAGTCGGAATTGTTACAAAGGAATGACGAAGAATTAAGACAGTTCCGGCATGATATCAAAAATAAAATCCTTGTCATAGATCAGATGATTGAAAAGAATGAGACAGAGAAAATACATCATTATATTTCACAGATGACTGAAAAACTTGATAATACAAAGATGTTTGTCCAAAGTGGGAATGTTGTAATCGACAGTATTATAAATTATAAATTGAACAAGGCAAAAATGCAGGGAGCAACAGTAAAAGCAAATGTTGAGATTCCTGAAGAAATAGGCATAGAGGATGATGATATCATTATAATTTTAGGAAACTTACTGGATAATGCCCTAGAAGCAGTAGAGCGTTTAGAAAAGGACAAATATATTGAAATAAATTTTGATTACAAGAAAGATTGTGTTTTTATAAATATTAAAAATAGTTATGATAACATCCTGAATATCGTAAATGGAACATTCAAAACAAGAAAGGAAGATGATGTTTTACACGGGATCGGGTTAAAAAGCGTGCGGTCCGCCGTAGAAAAATATGACGGAATTATAAACTTTGAGCAGAATAAGAATGAATTTGTTGCAAATGTAATATTATATGTTTAATGCTTGATTCAGACGTACAAGCCGGTACATTTTGTATCGGCTTGTATTAATTTTCGGACAAAAAACTGTAAATTTTGCCATCTACACCTATTATTTTTGCCCAAAGTCCGCACAAATACAATTTTTGTGATATTCTACGGCTACTGAAAGAAAAAACAAAAAAGAAGGGGGAGGAAGTAAGAATGAAAAAGAATAAAATTGAAAAAATCGTAGCGAATGTAGCATATGAGACATCAAAGAAAAGCGCAAATTCTATGTGCGCATTTTTCTTTCATCAGCCAAAGCTGCCGACAGAAGTAAAGAAACTTAGAAAATTTTAATGTTTGTAAATATTTCTGAAAAAATAACAAATCGCCTGATCCGGGACAATGTAATTGAACATTGCAATAAGGAGATATATTTATTTGGTGTGGAACAGTTTCTGACAACAGCCTTAAACATTGTAACAACATTTGTTATAGGAATCCTGCTTGGCGAACTTTGGCAGAGTCTGTTGTTTGTATTGCTGTTTATGACTCTGAGATCTTATGCCGGAGGATATCATGCGTCTACACCACTCAGATGTTATCTGTTAACATCGTCAATAATCGCAATTGCTCTTTCAGTGATAAAATACATAGAAATTAATATTTTTGTTTGCGTTGGATTATTGATTATGTCGGGAGTTGTTATTTTGATATTATCACCGGCAGAGTCACCAAATAAACCGTTGGATAGTATAGAATTTGTTATTTACAGAAAAAGAACAATTGTTTTGTGGGGCATACAATTTATATGTGGGGTGGTATGCGCAACAATGGGATATGGTAACATACTGATATGCATAACATTGGCGCATATAATACTGGCCCTGTCACAATTGTTCGCAAAGGTTGAGCAGAAAAGACTTAAAAAAGTATGAAAAGCTTAAAATACGCAGGGAATTAACGAATGT
>CALWNA010000061.1 GCA_944382505.1 uncultured Lachnospiraceae bacterium | reverse complement strand
AAGATAATATTAAGGAGATTTGAAAATGGTGTACCGGGGAATAGAAAGCAAATAAAAAGGGAACTATTTTATATAAAAAATATTATAATCAGACAAAAAAGAAAGTTAATATCTCTTTTGAAAAAGTAAAAGGTCATTCGGGAAACAAATACAACGACCTTGCCGACGCTCTGGCACGTAAAGCCTGCGGAGTAGACTAAAACGTATTGACGCTCATAAATTACAGCACAAGGGAGATTTATTATGAATTTTTTCTTTAAAGAAGAGGAATGGGTTGAAGATAATCCTGTGGAAAATGATGATGAATATTTAAAAATCTTTTCCAAGGGAAAGGGGCACCCTATAAAAACCTTTTTTATGCTTTATAAAGGCAATTATTGGCGGTTCTTATTGGCCGGATTTTTTTTCGTTCTAAAAAACAGTCCGGTGTGGGTATTGCCAATTATTACATCGAATATAATTAACATTGCCACAAACCCATCAGCCCATACCACCAATGAAATTTTTATCAATATTATTGTAATGATTGCCCTAATTATTTTTAATTTCCCTCTAAATTACTTATTTAATGTATGCCAGAGTACAGCTACCAGAGCGGTAGAGGCCCATCTCAGGAGTTCTTTAGTTCGAAAGATTCAGCAATTATCCATTTCTTATCACACAGAAACAGAGTCCGGAAGACTTCAATCCAAAATTATTCGCGATGTCGAGGCAATTCAGGGATTATCTTCACAGATTTTTTCTCATATGTTGACAATCGGGCTGAATATTTTTGTAGCTTTAACTGTTACTATCACGAAAAGTCTGATTGTATTTCTGTTCTTTCTTATAACCGTGCCAATTGCCGGCGCTACAATCGGTTTTTTCCGAAAAGGAATCAGAAAATGCAACCGGGAATTTCGTAAGCAAATGGAAGAAACCTCCACCCGGGTTGTGGAAATGATAGAGCTTGTGCCTGTCACTCGTGCTCATGCTCTTGAAAATGCGGAAATCAAGAAAATGAATCGGTTTCTCAATGGTGTAGCAGGAAAGGGATTTAAGCTGGATATTCTTCATGCCAATTTTGGTGCCATAAGCTGGTGTGTATTTCAGGCATTTCAGGTTATCTGTCTTGCTTTTACCGGTTATATGGCTTACAGACAAAAAATATCTGTCGGCGAAATTGCCATGTACCAAAGTTACTTTACAACAATTGTAAATCAGGTTGCCTCCATTATTATGATGCTGCCCAACATGGCAAAAGGCACGGAATCAATCAACAGCATCGGTGAAATTCTTCTATCCGATGATGTTGAACAGTACAAAGGGAAAAAGAAACTTGACACAATCAAAGGAGACTTTGAATTTAAAAATGTAACTTTCCACTACAACGACTCACAGGAAATCTTATACAAATTCAATCTGTCTGTTAAAGCAGGTGAGACCGTGGCACTGGTAGGCGAGTCCGGTGCCGGAAAAACAACAATTCTGAATCTGTTAATCGGATTTATAAAACCTGTCAGCGGAAATATTTACTTAGACGGAAATGATTTAAATGACATTAATTTGAGAAGCTATCGGGATTTTATTTCCGTTGTACCACAAAATACAATTTTATTTTCCGGAAGCATAAAAGATAATATTACATACGGTATGCCGGATGTAACAGATGAACAGTTACAGTCCGCCATAAAAGCCGCAAATCTCAGCAAGTTTGTCAGTGAACTTCCTGACGGTTTAGACACGAAAATCGGCGAAAACGGCAGCAAGCTTTCCGGCGGTCAGCGTCAGCGTCTTGCCATTGCAAGAGCTTTGGTTCGCAACCCAAGGGTTATTGTTTTTGACGAAGCAACTTCTGCTTTGGACAGCACTTCCGAGCATGAAATTCAAAAAGCAATTGAAAACATGGCCAGCTCCAGAACAACGTTTATCGTAGCACATCGGCTTTCCACCATACGAAACGCGGATAAAATTGCCGTAATCGGAAATGGAGGCTGTACAGAGTTTGGAACTTACGATGAATTGATGGCAAAACACGGTGAGTTCTATCATATGAGAAAACTGCAGACGGATTAAATCGATTAAATCTCTGTCACTGCAATGAGGAAACAAACTCCTTATAATCCCGTGAATGAATAATTTTCTGCTGCAATCTCGAATCATTGACAATCTCAATGAAAATATCATACAAATGCTCTATATCTTTTTGTACCCCCGGTTTAATCGCCAGAAGAAATACAATTTGTACGGTCTCTTCTTCGCTCCACAAAACCGGCTTATCTAATATAGCGACTGCCACTTTTGTCTCTTTCGAACATAGTTTCATGGGATGTGCCAGAGCAAATATGTCATTCATATTTGTTTTTCCAAGTTTCTCTCTCTCAAAAACAGAATCAAGAAACGCTTCCTCCACAATTCCTTTTTCTCTCAGTTTGTCATATAAACTCCGAAGTAGTACTTCTTTATTTTCCACCTCTTTGAAATGAAAAAATAATTCTTTATCAAAAAAGGCAGATTCCTTTCTTCCCTTTTTAATGTTCATAACGCTTAAAAATCTGGATATCAGTTCAATGTCTTTATTTTTCAATGCAAAATTTACCGTGACAGAAGGAACAATTTTACTTTCCAAAGGCACTGTAGAAATAACAAAATCAATCCCGTTAAAATCTTTTCCCCGATAATTATTATACTCATTATAGGAAATACATCTTACAATATTAATTTTATCTTGAAAATATAAATTCAATCTTGTTTCCAGCATTCTCGTGGTAGCCTGACCACTGCCACAGACCAAAAGAACATTTTTTCTCTCCAGCTTTTTTGCAAAATACCGTTCTATCGCTGCCCCTACATGAACGGAAATATATCCCACATCCTCTTCATTTAAGACAAACGGCTGGACCGTAAATACTTTGGATACCGCTGTCAGCGTAATTTCAAATGCAAGGAGATAATTGTTTTTTATCGTATTAATCAGCGGATTTCTTATATTTAATCCCATTGATTTACTTGTGAAAATTGATTTCATATGACGAAATAAATCTTCCGTCAAAATCCTGTCCCTTCGTAGGTCAAAATGATAATTCTCATATATTATTTCCAACATTTCTCCGATAGATTTTTTAACCCACCCATCATCAATATCCGTTGCGTGCATGTGGGTATTGGCAACAAAGTGCAGATAAATATATATTTTCTCCCCTTTGGAGACTGCAATATCATAATATTTTTCAATATCTTCACACAAGCTTTCTACAATCTGCATAACAGAGTAATCCGTCTCAATATCCAATATATTGATATAATGATTGTTTTTTACACGGGAAATCATTAATGCGAGATGAATAATCAGATTTTTAATATTATAATCACTGGTTTCTATGTTTCTTCTGTTTAACTGGGACAGCGTAATCTGTTTTAAATAATCCAGATCAATTCCCTGAAACAGAAAACGCTCTTCTTTTGTAAATCCTGTGATATAATTGTCAAAATTATAGGTGATAACATTGTCCATAATGCATTTTCTTTTATCCTCTTCGGAACCTATAATTTTTATTCCGGTATTTGGTTTAGAAATATACTCCAGATTATATTTATCTACGATTTTTTTAATTTCTTTTATATAGTTATTCAGTGTATTTTTTGAGATAAATACTTTGTCTGTCAACTCATTCAAAGAAATATAATCTCCGGATTCCAACAATAAACGGAGAATATATTTAATTCTGTCTTTGGACGAATCCAGCTCTATATCATTTTCCGGACTACTTTCGTATTTTTCCAGAAAACTGTGATACTTTGATTCCTCCTTCACTTCAATATAATATCCGTATTTCCTCTTTAACTTAACGCCGGCACCATGTTCTTCCAAAACTACATTTATTTCCTGTATGTCATTCCGTATAGTTCTGTCTGTCACTTCAAATCTTGATGCCAGCCGTTCCGGAGAAATATAATCATACTTCCTAATATAATTAAATAACTCGCTTAATCTTCTGTATTGAAACATCGCTCTCCCTCCCGTCTATGCAGGATTTCACGTTCTTTTGCCCTGCAGATATTTTTTTCTTTCCGTTTCCATATTTTATATATATTATAATGTATTTTTCATATAAATTACAATCATAACCTTTTTCCGAAAGAAAGTGGAAATGATTTGTCAGATACAGCATTGTTTCTTCCACTTTTTTTTGGAAATGTGCCCATTTTTATTACTATGTTTTCCATTTCAAACCGGAAATTGCTTCGATTGAAATTTGCCTGTTCTCCCAATATACTAAAAGCATAAAACAACTTACCAATAAGTTTTCAAAAAGCCCGTGTGAACATATGAAAGGCAAAGGAGGGATTCAAATGTTTAAAGAAGAATATATCTTTTTCGATGTTGATGTAAGCACCAAAAAAGAAGCCCTGGAATTTATCAGCAATCAGGCGCAAGTCCTTGGTCTTACGGATGATAAAGATGGACTTTTGAAAGATTTTATGGAAAGGGAAAGCGAGTTTTCCACCGGTCTGCAGGACGGTTTTGCAATACCACATGCAAAATCATCTCACGCCCAAAAAATTGCAATTATATATATGCGTTGCAAAAACGAAATTAAGGAATGGGAAACTTTAGATGATTCACCTGTCACAAATTTATTTGCATTAATTGTTCCGAAAAAAAACGCGGGAAACGAGCATCTAATGATGATTTCAAAATTGGCTGCCAATTTATTAGAAGATGAATTTAAGGATAAGGTAAAAGCATCGCATGATAAATCGGAGCTGAAAGAATATATATTAAAAATTATGAAGGAGGAAAGTTAATATGAAGATTGTAGGTATTTCTGCTTGTCCGGCAGGACTTGCACACACACCAATGGCTGCCAAAGCTTTAGAAAAAGCCGGAAAAGAATTAGGATACGACATTAAGATTGAACAGCAAGGCAGTATGGGGCAGGTCAACGCCATTACACCGGAAGAAGCACAGGCTGCGGATTTGGTTATTATTGCTTCCGATCAAAAGATTACCGGAATGGAGCGATTTTCAGGAAAAAAGGTAATTCGCGTAGACATTAATATTTGTATTAAAGCGCCAGAAGCAGTAATTAAAAAATGTGTGGCTGCCGTAAGCAAATAGTAAAAATTTGTACTCGAAACAATATATGAAATATATTGTTTATCAAAAAAATAATAAACAAAGGAGATAGTAAAATATGAAAAATTTTTTTAAAGAAGCAAAGGGTCATTTGATGACCGGTATCGGCTATATGCTTCCACTGATTATTGGAGCATCTTTAGTTGTAGCAATTCCAAAAATTATAGCTTTATGTATGGGTATCACTTCATTGGATCCATACGCAGACGGAACAG
>CALWNA010000060.1 GCA_944382505.1 uncultured Lachnospiraceae bacterium | reverse complement strand
GATATCTAACCCCAGATGAAAAAGAAGCACTTTACTGGGATCGGATGAAATAATCTCTGGTCCCGGTAAAAATATATTTAAAAATCGTGTCTTAAATATTGACTATACTGCATTCACAATTAGGTTCTTATTTCAGCATTTATATTTTCATAAATTCTATCAATAGCATCTTTACAATATATTTTTTTGCCATATAGTTTTCTCCTTTGAAATAATAGATTTTCCTCTTGATCAAAATACTTAAATATATACTTACCATCTATATTCTCAATCTTAGTATTGCATAAGTTATTTTGATTTATTTTTCTGCTTGCTACATACTCTTTAAAATATTCAAGTGCTTTTTTGCAATCACAATAATTATCGTAACCAATAGATGCACCTATTTCTTGAGAACCGTTATTACCAGGAATTAACTTAAAAAAGAATTTTCTGTTTTCCTTTTGTATAACAAAATAATATCCCATTACATTCCTCACCTCCCGTTCTAGAATTTATAAGTTTTATAACAACCTTCTGTTTCACAAATCAGAATATCTGAAACATAATGTGTGCCGTCCTGTCGGTAACAGAATCGATAATCCTTTCATATTCTTCAATAGTCCAGAAGTTTACAACTGTTGTACGCTTTCCCATTGAGCCAGCCTTGTGGCATGGATTAGAGGGAAGGTAGTAGTAGTTGACTGCAAAGTTTAAGATTGAAACAATCATATTGTTTATTCGTAAGAGATAGGCATCAGAGTAACCTTTGTTAATCATTTCCGTCTGCCATGCTCTGATATCCTTTGCAGTAATCTTATTTATCGCTGCTTTACCAAAGTAGGGAAGAATAAGTTTTCTGAATACTGTTCTGTATCCATCAACTGTGCTTTCCTTGTATCGAGAATCCATATCCTTAATATAGATATCATATAATGCCTGAAATGTCATATCGGTACTTCCGTGCATTTGTTTTAGAAAATCAGTTTCCCAATTCTTTGCATCTCTCTGTAATTTAAAGCCTCGCTTGAAGACTTGTTTTCTTTTTCCGTGAATGTCCGTGTAGTAGCATCGAACAAACCACGTATTGCGTTCTTCATCTTTGTATACTGGCATTTATCCACCTTTATTGCTTAGTGGAAGACTCATTCATCTGTCTGACGATAAGTTTGAACTGTTCTTTCTGAAAATCCATTATTCGCGATAATTCAGTTTCACTTACAGGGTAAGTTTGATTATCAATCTTTAATAAATAGGATGAAATTTCTTCACCACTATCTTTCTTGATTTTACAAGATTCACATTCAAACTTTGAAAGTTTCAGCCAATTGATGTAGACATCAAGACCATGTTCATAAAATCCGTCCACTACAGCACGGTAAAAACCATCTTCTGCTGGAAGGAAATCGTTAACTGAACAATCCAAAGCTTCTGCAATGGCAATCATCTGGTTAATACCAGGAGTACGATCGCCCTGTTCATATTTGGAAATAGTCCCAACTTTCAGTCCGACAAGATTTGCTAAATCTTCCTGAAGCAATCCTTTCTTTTTTCTTAATTGTTTAATTTTTTGTCCGATTAATTTCTTTTCATCTTTGTTTAATTCTGTCATGATTTCTCACCTCCTCGACACAATACTATCACATAATGTGGTAATGTGCAAGCAAAAAATTACTTGACTATCACATAAAAGAATGGTAAATTATAAAAACTAACAAACAACTATCACGATATGTGGGAGCTGTAAAGAAGGGAGGAAGACAGCATGAGAGAAAAATATGTGGATGCTAATGAATTGGTACAGACATTAGGAATATGCAAAAGCAAGGCTTACGCAATTATCCGAAAGCTGAACAGAGAATTGGAAAAACAGGGGTACATTACAATAGCCGGTAAATGCCCCAGAAAGTATTTTGAAGAAAAATACTACGGTTACGGAAGTTAGTAAAAATGACTTCCGTAAAACGATAACTAAATATGAAAGAGGGTGAATGTATGACTAGAAAGACTTCGGAAAATATCCAAAGAAAGATTGAGCAGCTTAAGAATCAGAAAAAGGAAGTGTTGGCAAAAGAAAGAGCACAGGCACGAAAGGAAAGAACCAGAAGGCTGATTCAAAGAGGGGCAATACTTGAACAGTATTTGGACAATGCAGAAGACCTGACCAACGAAGATGTAGAGTCAATCGTTAAATATGCGTTTAATACACCATATGTCAGAGATTTTGTACGAGGTTTGAATGATGTTAAGTAAATTTAATAAGGTCCCGGAGCCTGCAAAGGGCGCACTTATGTACCACAAACGAGTTGTGGTACTTCTCGGTACAAGTACCGGACGCGCGCTCTCCGAGGGCTCCTAGCGGAGTGCGGTAAACCAGTCAGAGCTACATTAAAATGTAGACTGACAGTTTTACTGTTTCTCGAACATTGAAAACTAAATATATAGGAGGAGAAACAAATGGCAATTTTCCATTTATCAGTAAAGATGATTTCCAGAGGAAAAGGAAAATCTGCCGTTGCAGCGTCGGCATACAGAAGTGGTGAGAAGATTACCAGTGACTATGATGGAATCACTCACGACTACACGAGAAAGCGTGGTATAGCCGAAACGCTAATAATGTTACCAGACAATGCTGCAATAGAATTTTATAACCGTTCAACTTTGTGGAACGCAGTTGAGAAAATCGAGAAAGCAAAGAATTCTCAATTAGCCAGAGAGATTGAGGTTGCCATACCAAATGAATTATCCATTTCAGACCACTACAATTTGGTAAAAGAGTTTTGCAAGATTAACTTTGTGGACAAGGGAATAATTGCAGATATATGTTTTCACAATAAGAAGGATGGCAATCCCCATGCACACATCATGCTTACAGTCAGACCATTTAAAGAAGATGGTAGTTGGGGAAGCAAGCAGAAAAAGGTTTATATTCTCGATGAGAATGGCGAAAAGATTTATGACAAAAAGAAACGTCAGTATAAATGCAAATCGGTTCCTTCAACTGACTGGAATGAAAGAAGTAATGTTGAAAAGTGGCGAAAGAGTTGGGCTAATATGTGCAACATATATCTTGAAAAATCCGGACACGACGAGCGAATAGATCATCGCTCATATGAAAGACAAGGATTGGAGATTTTACCAACTGAACATTTAGGTACAGCAGCTTCACAGATGGAAAAGCGAAATATCAAAACTGAACGTGGTAATGTCAATAGACATGTAAGACTGATAAATAAAATGATTCAGTTCTACAATGATGAAATCGCAAGATTAAAGGAAGAAGCAAAGAGGCTTTTAGGGGATGTAAAAGAAAAGGCTGTAGGTATTGCAAAGAGACTTGAAGGTTTTAGAAAGAATTATATCTTTGCCACTTACGCAGAGATAAATAATGAACAAGAACTTTCAGAATATCGTAAGCTGGTGCCGAAGGGAATGGATGTCATTAAGAAAGCATATGACCTTATAAGAAAACGTAACAGAATGGACGAAGAAAAACGAGCATATGCAAATGTAATGAATTCCAAAAAGGAAAAGAAAGCCAGAAGAAAACAGGCTGAGGAAATGTTCAATCAGTTGGTGGTTGAACTTCATAAAGTGGATGGTAAGTTAAATGAATTGCCACAGATATTTAGATTGTTTTCATTGAATGAAATGGAAGAAGCAATCGAGAATGAAGAAAAGTATGGTAGGGCAATTTCCAGACTGGAGAAGGTGGCTGATAGGATAGAAGCAACTAAAGAAATAGCTTTGTTGGAATATCAGGTTGAAAAGGAAAAAGTAGAGCAGGAAGATGCACAGGCTGTAGAGGAAGAAAGAGCCAAGATAAGACCGGATATGGAACAACAGGCTAAAGGCGAGTTAGTTGAAATGTATGGCAGAGATTTTGACGGAGTAACATTTGAACAGGCGGTTATGAAAGCGGATATTGAACTGGGAGACGGCGCAACGGAAGAAAAAGATTGCAGTATAGTCAATATTTAAGACACGATTTTTAAATATATTTTTACCGGGACCAGAGATTATTTCATCCGATCC
>CALWNA010000059.1 GCA_944382505.1 uncultured Lachnospiraceae bacterium | reverse complement strand
GCAATGAAAGAAAATCGTAAAAAAATTCTGGAACTGTTACAGCGTGAGAGATGCCTGGAAGTAAAAGAAGAGGTAAAACCGGATGAAGTGTTTGAAAAAATGAATACGGCCACTCCGATTTCCCTGTATGAACGAAATGTAGCTTTGGCCGAAAATGCATTGGAAATTTTACAGGAGTATGCACCGGAAAATCAATCACTGTTCTCTTCCTTAGAAGGAGAAAGAATCATTGACGAAAAAGAATACATGGCAATTGTGGAAAGACAAGCGGATACCATGGCACTGGTGAACGATTTGATTCACCAGAAAAAACAGATTGAAGAATACGAATCGGAAATTATTAAGTGCAATGAAGAAATTCTGGCGTTAGAACCGTGGAAGAATCTGGATGTTCCAATGAATTTCAGAGGAACAAAATGTACCGGATTTATGGCGGGAAGTATTTCCGGAACTTATACGCAGGAGCGTCTGGTCAAACAGCTGGAACAGATAGAAAAAATTCCCGAATCTGTGTATATGCAGGTCATCAGAGCGGATAAATATCAGACATATGTAACCTGCATATACATGAAAGAGCAGCAGGAAGATGTGGAGAAAGCATTACACAAGCTGGGATTTAGCAGACCGGCAGTTATGGCACACCATATTCCGGAACAATCTATAAAAAACAGACAAGACAGAATCAGAGAATATAAACTTGAGATAGAAAATATTCAGTCGGAAATTGTCGGGGAAGCCAAAAGACGGGATGAAATTAAAAAAATTTCGGATTATTACAGAGCAAGAGCGGAAAAATACAGAGTTCTGGGCGACTTGCTTCAGTCAAAGCACACATTTTTTATAACAGGATATATCCCGGAAAAGGATTTGCGTTTTCTGAGAGAAAAGCTGGAAAAAAATTTTACTGTTGCAATTGACGTGGAAGAACCGAAAACCCGGGAAGATGTTCCGGTGAAACTGAAAAATAATCCGGTAAGTGAAGGTGTAGAAGGTGTTGTGACAGCCTTTGGCTACCCAAACAAAACCGAGACAGACCCCACATCAATTACAGCGTTTTTCTATTATATTTTGTTTGGAATCATGTTTTCAGATGCAGCCTATGGATTTATTATGTTTTTGGCATGTTTTATATTTTTAAAAAAGTATCCCAATATGAGGGCGTCCATGGCAAAATCTATCAAAATGTTTATGTATTGTGGTATTTCTACTTTTGTGTGGGGCGTATTATTTGGAGGATATTTTGGAAATGCGGTGGCAGTCATCGGCGAAACTTTCTTTGAGGCAGACATATCAGCGCCGGCACTGTGGTTTGAGCCGATAGAGAAACCGATGAAAATGCTGATATATTGTATGGGATTTGGGATGATACATCTGTTTACAGGACTGGCTTATAAAGGATATCTTTTGCTGAGACAGAAGGATATCATATCTTTCATTTGCGATATCCTGTTCTGGTACGTATTTTTAATCGGGCTTGTTTTACTGCTGATACCGACAAATATTTTTGCGTCACTGGCGGGTACTGCAGTAATCTTTCCGGTATGGTTGAACAATCTGGCAAAGATTATGGCAATTGCCGGGATGCTGGGGATTTTGTTTACAGCCGGCAGGAAATCAAAAAATCCTGCCAAGCGATTGCTGCTCGGAGTATACAGCTTATATGATACAACCGGGTGGCTCAGTGATTTGCTTTCTTATTCCAGGCTTCTGGCGCTGGGGCTTGCAACCAGTGTTATTGCCCAGGTCATTAATACAATGGCGGCAATGGGCGGCAAGTCGGTTATGGGAGTAATCTTATTTATAGTAATTTTTGTATTTGGACATATGTTTAATATGGCAATTAATATTCTGGGGGCCTATGTTCACACAAACAGACTTTCCTTTGTTGAATTTTTTGGCAAGTTTTATGAAGGTGGTGGCAGGGAATTTAAGCCATTTAAAGCGGATACAAAATACGTGAAAGTAAAGGAGAATGAATTATGACATTAGGAGTATTTTTCGATAATTTAGGATTGTTTTATGCACTGCTTGGAGCAGCCCTGGCAGTATTGATGGCGGGTATGGGTTCTTCTATCGGTGTGGGGATTGCAGGCCAGGCGGCAGCAGGTGTAGTGACAGAAGATCCGGCAAAGTTTGCAAAGGTTCTCATTATACAGCTTCTTCCGGGAACCCAGGGACTTTACGGACTACTGATTGGATTTGTGACACTGACAAAGATTGGAATTATAGGCGGAGGGGCAGTAGCGATAACGGCAACACAGGGACTGCAGATTCTTGCGGCATGTCTTCCAATGGGAATCGTAGGACTGGTATCCGGTAAATATCAGGGAAAAACAGCAGCATCCAGTATTGGAATCATTGCAAAAAGACCGGAGCAGTTTGCAAAGGCAATGCTGTTTCCGGCAATGGTAGAGACATATGCGATTCTTGCACTGTTAATTTCATTTTTAGCAGTTACCGGAATTAACTTAGGATAGAAGAAAGAAGAGAGAAATGAGTGGTTTAGATAAGATTGTGGAAGAAATTCACAGACAGGCGGAGGCAGAGGCGGTACAAATACTAAATAAAGCTGACGAATACTGCAAAACTTATATGGAAGAAGTTCATAAAAAAGTTCAGGAAGAGGTTGAAGAATACAATAAAAAAGCTCTGACAGAGAGAACTCTGTATGAAGAAAAAACCCGTTCCGGCGGTGCGTTTATGGAGAGAAATAGCATTTTAAAAGTCAAGCAGCAATGTATCAGTGAAGTGATCAATGAGGCGCAGAACAAAATCAGAAATCTTCCTGCAAAGGAATACTTCGGTTTTTTTGAAAAAATATTAAAAACAAATGTCCAGCCGCAAAATGGAATTATGAAAATGAGTGCGGATGATTTAAAACGGATGCCGGACAATTTTGAAGAAAATATTAAACGGATTGCAGAAACATGCGGTGGTACGCTTACCGTATCAAGACAACCGATATCTGTGAAAGATGGTTTTGTTCTCGTGTATGGGGAAGTGGAAGAAAACTGCACACTGAAAGCTTTGTTTGACACAAATATAGACAAGTTAAAAGATATTGCCAATGAAGCGTTATTCGGTTAGGAGGTAGTGCCGTGGAACAGGAATATATTTATGGCGTTTCCAGAATAAGGGCTTTGGAAAGTTCTTTATTTACAGATGAAACAATCAATCAGTTGATGCAGTGTCAGAATTATGCGGAATGTCTGAATTTTCTCAGAGACAAAGGATGGGGAAACGGAAATCCGGAACAGACTTTGGAACAAATGCTTTGGACTGAAAAGGAACGTACGTGGCAGGTGTTTTATGATATTGTGAAAAATAAGGAAGAGAGCAGAATACTTACCATAAAAAATGCGTTTCACAATTTAAAGGCTGCCATTAAACAAGTCTGCACCGGATTGGAAATAGAAAATATATTTGTGGAAGGTGGAAGCATTGAACCGGAATTTATGAAAGAGTGTATCCGACAGGGAGAATATCATATGCTTCCGGACGATATGGCAGCTCCGGCAAAAGAAGCCACAGAAGTGCTGCTCCAGACAGGGGATGGACAGTTGTGTGATATGATTATCGATAAGGCGACACTGGAAGCAATCAAGGAGGCCGGAAAAAGGTCAGAAAACAGTCTGATTAGAAAATATGCCAATTCCCAGGTCGTAATCGCAGATATTAAGATTGCGGTAAGATGTGCTGCCACAGGAAAGGACAGCGAATTTGTGCAAAAAGCACTCGTACCCTGTGATGAGTTGCGCATAACAGAATTGGTGACGGCGGTAAATGGTGGATTAGACAGTGTATGCAGCTATCTGGAAAGTATAGGATATGGTGATGCAGTAAAAGCACTTAAAGTATCAAAATCGGTCTTTGAGTGTTGGTGTGATAATAAGATAATTGCGGATATAAAATCACAGAAATACAATTCGTTTACAATTGGTCCTATCATTGCATATGTTCTTGCCCGGGAGAATGAGATTAAGACAGTTAAGATTATTCTTTCCGGCAAGAAGAATGGATTTGATAATGAATTTATCAGGGAAAGGGTAAGGATAATGTATGCATAAAGTAGCAGTTATGGGTGATTATGACAGTATATATGGATTTGGTGCTCTGGGACTGGACATTTTTCCTGTTGTCGAATCCACAGAAGCCGCACATATATTGAAAAGGCTTGCTGCCGGAGAATATGCCATTATTTATATTACGGAATCGCTGGCAGAAAAAATAAAAAGTGAAATACAACAATACAGAGAGCAGGTTGTCCCTGCAATTATTCTTATTCCGGCAGTCTTTGGAAATACCGGGGCAGGAATACAGGGGGTAAGAGACTGCGTGGAGCAGGCAATCGGTTCTGACATTGTTTTTTAATAATCAGGAAGGAAGAAAGACATGGAATATAGCAAAGGCTTAATCAAAAAGGTTGCGGGTCCTCTTGTCATTGCAGAAGGGATGCGTGACGCCAATATGTTTGACATGGTCCGGGTAAGTGATAAGCAACTTATCGGAGAAATTATTGAAATGCATGCGGATGAAGCGTCCATACAGGTGTATGAAGAGACGGCAGGACTCAGACCGGGAGAGCCGGTGGTGTCCACTGGTGCACCGATGTCTGTTGAGCTTGGTCCCGGACTGATTGGAAGTATCTATGATGGGATTCAGAGACCTTTAGATGATATTATGAAACTTTCTGGAAATCTCTTAAAAAGAGGAGTTCAGGTGCCATCACTGAAAAGAGAATTAAAATGGGAGTTTGAGCCTGTGGCGAAAGTCGGCGATTTGGTGGAGCCGGGAGATGTTATCGGAACGGTTCGGGAGACGCGGGCTGTAACACAGAAAATAATGGTGCCCTATGGAATCAAAGGTGAACTTACAAGTATTCATGCAGGAACATATGACGTCACAGAGACAATCGCCACGGTAAGGACAGAGGATGGCGAAGCCGAATTGACGTTGATGCAGAAATGGCCCGTCAGAAAAGGACGTCCCTATAAGGAAAAGAAAGCGCCGAACAAACCGCTTGTCACAGGTCAAAGGGTTGTAGATACATTATTCCCTATCGCAAGAGGCGGCGTAGCAGCAGTTCCGGGTCCCTTTGGAAGTGGGAAGACGGTCATTCAGCATCAGCTTGCAAAGTGGGCAGAGGCTGACATTGTCGTATATATAGGATGCGGAGAACGGGGAAATGAAATGACAGATGTTTTAAATGAATTTCCCGCGTTAAAAGATCCTAAGAGCGGACAGTCTTTAATGGAAAGAACTGTGTTGATTGCCAATACATCAGATATGCCGGTTGCGGCAAGAGAAGCCTCCATCTACACAGGAATCACAATTGCGGAATACTTTAGGGACATGGGATATTCGGTAGCGTTGATGGCAGATTCAACATCGCGTTGGGCGGAAGCGCTCAGAGAAATGTCCGGCCGTCTTGAGGAAATGCCCGGTGAAGAAGGTTATCCTGCATATCTTGGGAGTCGTCTCGCCCAGTTCTACGAACGTGCAGGTGATGTAATTACATTGGGGAAAGAAGGAAGAGAGGGAGCATTGTCTGTAATCGGTGCAGTCTCACCTCCCGGCGGAGATATTTCAGAACCTGTATCTCAGGCAACACTCCGTATCGTAAAGGTATTTTGGGGGTTGGATTCCAATCTTGCATACAAGAGACATTTTCCTGCCATTAACTGGCTGACCAGTTATTCTCTTTATGTGGACAGCATAGGAAACTGGTTTCAAGAACATGTGGATGAACACTGGTTAGAATTGCGGCAGAAACTGCTGGGTCTGTTGCAGGAGGAAGCGGAACTGGAAGAAATTGTAAAAATGGTAGGCATGGATGCGCTGTCCGCACCGGACAGATTAAAGATGGAAGCAAGTCGTTCCATCAGAGAAGATTATCTGCATCAGAACTCCTTCCATGAGGTGGACACTTATACGTCGCTGAGAAAGCAATGGATGATGATGAAGCTGGTATTGGGATTTTATGATCAATCCTCCGAGGCATTGGAGAAGGGTGCCGATGTTGAAGCGTTGATAAAGATGCCTGTCCGTGAGGCAATCGGCCGTTTTAAATATACACAGGAAGCGGATCTCGAGAAAGAGTTTGAAAGAATTAACAACCGGCTTGAACAGGAAGTGGCAAATACGCTGGAAAAGGAGGAGTTCTGATATGCCGAAAGAATATAGAACCATACAGGAAGTGGCAGGACCGCTGATGCTGGTGAGATATGTGGAAAATGTTGCTTACGACGAATTGGGAGAAATAGAACTGGCAAATGGTGAAGTGCGCCGGTGCAAAGTTTTGGAAATAAATGGAACAAATGCCCTTGTACAGTTATTTGAAGATTCTACCGGCATCAATCTGTCCAACAGCAAAGTTCGCTTTCTTGGCAGAAGTATGGAACTGGGGGTATCCTCGGACATGCTTGGAAGAGTATTTGACGGATTGGGAAATCCAATAGACAATGGACCGGAAATACTTCCGGAGGAACGCAGAGACATTAATGGAATTGCCATGAATCCGGCAGCACGGAACTATCCCTCAGAATTTATTCAGACAGGCATATCAGCCATCGATGGACTGAATACCCTTGTCAGAGGACAGAAGCTCCCTATATTTTCGGCTTCCGGTCTGCCCCACGCCAATCTCGCTGCACAGATTGCGAAGCAGGCAAAAGTTATCGGGACGGAAGAACCCTTTGCAGTTGTCTTTGCGGCGGTGGGCATTACATTTGAAGAATCAAATTATTTTATCAATAGCTTTCAGGAGACCGGAGCCATCGACAGAACAGTGCTTTTTATCAATCTTGCCAATGACCCGGCGGTGGAACGTATTGCCACACCGCGTATGGCATTGACGGCGGCAGAATATCTGGCATTTGAAAAAAATATGCATGTACTTGTGATTATTACAGATATTACAAACTACGCAGATGCTCTTCGAGAGGTATCTGCGGCAAGAAAGGAAGTCCCTGGCAGACGCGGTTATCCGGGGTATATGTATACGGACCTGGCGACACTTTATGAACGTGCAGGTCGTCAAAGAGAAAAAGGCGGAAGTATTACAATGATACCAATTCTTACAATGCCGGAAGATGACAAGACCCATCCGATTCCTGACCTTACCGGATATATTACCGAAGGGCAGATTATTTTAAGCAGGGATCTTTACAGAAAAGGCATTATGCCGCCCATTGACGTGTTGCCGTCTCTTTCCCGGTTGAAAGATAAAGGAATCGGAGAAGGAAAAACAAGGGCAGACCACAGTAACGTTATGAACCAATTGTTTTCCGCTTACGCGCGGGGGAAAGATGCGAAAGAACTCATGACGATTTTGGGGGAAGCAGCTTTGTCCGATATCGATTTAATCTATGCAAAATTTGCAGATAAATTTGAAAAAGAGTATGTTTCCCAAGGGTATGATACCAACAGGTCCATCGAGGAAACATTGAATATCGGTTGGAAGCTTTTGTCTATGCTTCCGAAATCAGAACTGAAACGTATTGATGATAAATTTCTGGAAAAATATTATATGAACGAACAGTGAGACGCCAACAGTTCGGAATCAAGAGCCGACAACAATATTTTTATGACTTTTTACTGACGGAAATATTCATGCGAAAAGTAAAATTTTTCATTGCTATTTGCGCTTGAATAGAAAGAAAGGAATAAGTGATTGCTATGGTAAATCCTACACGAATGGAATTGACAAAACAGAAAAAAAAACTTGTTTCTGCGACCCGTGGACATAAATTGCTGAAAGATAAGCGGGATGAGCTTGTCCGCCAGTTTATGGAACTGATTCGCGAAAATATGGAGTTGCGGGTGAAGGTAGAAAAGGGATTGAAATCTGCCAACAGAGAATTTGCAATCGCAAGAGCAGGCATGAGTGAAGAAATCTTGAATACAGCGCTTATGGCATCGAAAAAGACTTTGGAAATAAAACAGAGTTTTAAAAATGTTATGAGTGTCGAAATACCGGAGTTTGCCGTGAATGACAGCGTTGGAGGAAATGATATTTATTCCTATGGATATGCTTTTACAGCCGGAGATTTGGACGACGCAATTTCTTCATTGTCCGGAGTTTTTACAGATATGCTAAAACTTGCAGAAGTAGAGAAATCATGTCAACTTATGGCGGCTGAGATTGAAAAAACCAGGAGAAGAGTAAATGCATTGGAACATGTAATAATTCCGCAGGCTTTGGACAATATAAAATATATAACAATGAAATTGGACGAAAACGAGAGAAGCACTCAGATACGTCTGATGAAAGTGAAAGATATGATGTTACAAGAAGTAAGACAAGAGAAAATAAGAAAAGAGAAAGTAGCGGACAAATAAAAAATTTTGACAAAACGGAAACATAATTATAAAATAAACATAATTTTTCTAGAATCAGGAGGAAACCAACTATGAGAATTTTATTTTATGACACGAAGAAATATGATAAAGAATCTTTTGATAAAGTGTTACCAAAGTATAAGGATATCGAGATAGAATACGCTGACAGTGATATTTCCGTTGAAACAGCCAGATATGCGGCGGGTTTTGACGCCATATGTGCATTTGTAAGTTCAGATTTAAGCAAACCGGTTCTTGATATTCTGGCAAAAGAGGGAATCAAGCTCATTCTTATGCGATGTGCGGGATTTAATAATATTGACTTGAAGGCTGCGAAAAAAAACGGCATCACCATTTTAAGAGTGCCGGGATATTCTCCGGAGGCGGTGGCAGAGCATGCCATGGCACTGGCGCTTGCCAGCAACAGGCATATTCACAAGGGATATATAAAAGTAAGGGAAAATAATTTCAGCCTTGTCGGATTGACCGGTCTGAATTTTCATCATAAGACAGCGGGAATTATCGGAACAGGAAAAATCGGTGCGGCAATGTGCAGAATCTGTCGTGGTTTTGGAATGCGGGTGATTGCATATGACATATATCAGAATCCGGATCTGGATTTTGTGGAGTATGTGGAGCTTGATGAACTGTTAAAGGAAAGCGATCTGATTTCTCTTCACTGTCCGCTGACAGATGAGTCGTATCACATGATAAATTCTAAGACTATAAAGAAAATGAAAGATAAAGTAGTTCTTGTAAATACTTCGAGAGGCGCATTGATTGACACAGAGGATCTGATTAAAGGAATCAGAGAACACAAATTCCACAGTGTAGGTCTGGACGTCTATGAGGAAGAAACAGAAAATGTTTTTGAGAACAGAGAAGATGACATTTTGCAGACTTCCATTACTTCAAGGCTTCTGTCATTTCCAAATGTCATTGTAACTTCTCACCAGGCATTTCTGACGGAGGAAGCGCTGGAAGCAATCAGTTATACTACGATGGAAAATGCCCAAAGTTATATCGAGGGCAATGTGATTGAACAAAATTTGATTCATGAGTAATAAAATAAAAAAAGACACTTTATAAAAAAGTTCTGAAAACATTTTTATAGGGTGTCATTTTTTATGTTGGGTAAGCTTTTTTTAAATGTCATTGAAAAGGTAAAAAAACATGTGCTATAATCCCACCGACAGCAGATAAGAGAAATAAATAAGATGATAAAAAACAGTATAAAAATATTTTTAGCAAGGAGGAAGATGATGAAAAAGTTATTCGCATCAATAATCACAGTGGCAACATTATTGGCAGCAGCGATGTGTATCAA
Source organism: uncultured Lachnospiraceae bacterium (assembly GCA_944382505.1). Lineage (GTDB taxonomy): Bacteria > Bacillota > Clostridia > Lachnospirales > Lachnospiraceae > Eubacterium_G. The sequence goes on along the minus strand of CALWNA010000059.1, from coordinate 7,077 downwards.
TACCACTGTTTTTGCAGATTATTCTTATACGATGGATGTCTCCAATATGAAAATACAGTGGTCTGATGAGTTTACAGGTAATACATTAAATACGGATTACTGGACCTGCCAGCTAGGCAATGGAAATGCTTATGGCGTCTGGGAGTGGGGAAATAATGAAAAGCAGTATTATACTTCAAGAGAACAAAATGTTTCCGTAAGTAATGGTGTATTAAACATTACGGCACGTTACGAGCCGTCTTATAACGGTACAAACTATAACTATACATCTGCAAGAATCAGAACGGCAGACAAAGTAACTGTGGGAAACGGTTATGTTGAGGCACGAATTAAGGTCCCTTCTGTCAGAGGTGTGTGGCCGGCATTCTGGATGCTTGGAACAAATGGAGAAAACTGGCCTGATTGCGGAGAAATAGACATCCTTGAGACATGGAATACAAATACTTTTGTTCAGAGTACGATCCATTATTCCAAAACGCCCGGAGTGGATACATATGAATATAGGCAGAGAAATGGCGTGGACAAAACCGAGTGGCATACATATGGTGTTTACAGGGATGATACGACACTTACATTTTATGTGGACCGTACTGCTCTCGGAACATGGGATATTACCAGTGATGAAATGGCAGAATTGAGAGACGAATATTATCTTCTGTTGAATATGGCATGTGGCGGAAATCTTGCAGGGGGTGCGCTCCCTTCAGCATCAGATTTGCCGGCAACAATGCAGGTTGATTATGTGAGATATTATGTGAATAAGACTGCAGAAGAACTTGCAGCGGAAAATCAGCAGAATACAAATACGACAACGGCTGTGACAACGACGACGGAAACTGGCGTGACAAAACCGGGAAGAGCCGTTATTAAATCGCTGAAAAATGTTAAGAAAAAGAAAATGAAAATCACATTAAAGAAAATGAAATCCGTGACTGGATATCAGATTCGTTACTGTGTGAATAAAAAGTTCCAGGGATATACAACGAAAAATACAAAGAAGAGAAATGTAACCATTAAAAAACTGAAAAAGAATAAAACATACTATGTAAAAGCGAGAGCATATAAGAAAGTAAATGGAATGAAAACATATGGCAAATGGTCCAAAGTCAAAAAAGTAAAAATTAAAAAATAAGCCAATATCTTAATCCCTACTATAAATTTAGAAACATCCTGAATGCCGGAATAATTCGGCAGACAGGGTGTTTTACTTTATGAGAAACAAGAACAGGATCTTTTATGAAAAGAGAAAAGGTTTCAGATTGCGTGCAAAGACAGTTTGGTTATTTTTAAGAATATTGGGAATAACTACACATAATTATAAAAAGGTGTTCAATTATCGGGAAATATGTTAAAATATCAAGTGTGAAAATTGTCTATCAAAATTAGTAAAGAGTAAAATTTGGGAGATAACGATGGAAGCAAACAAAAAGAAAAATGAAATGGAAGAAGAAACTGTAAACGAAAAAACAGCAAAAGAAGAGACAACGGAAAACCAAGGGACTACAGATGACATGGCGGAAAAAGAAAAGAAAATGTCAGACAAAATAACTGAAGCCAAAGAAACCGCAGAGAACATGACGGAAGAAGCAACAGAAAAAGAAGAAGGCCGTTATAAGATACTTGCTGAATTGGAAGAAAATTTGTGGACTTACGGCAGCCCTATTATCTTAGAACAAGGGATTCTTGAGAGAGATCAGATAAGCAAAAAGAACAGACTGACACTGAAGTTTACAAATATCTATCAGGAAGTTATAAGGGATGTTTATCTGACTGTTTTTGCAGGAGAAGGAGAAAATGTTGAAACGATAGAGCACAGTTATGTGGCATTAGGGCAACAGTACCTGAAATCCAAGGGGACTGCAGCAAAGATACATGTAAAAAATGAAGAGGCAAGAACTTTTAAGATAAGAATCGACAGCATTGTATTTGAAGACGGCAGTGTATGGGAGAAGGAAGATGCGTTTTTGGAAAGCGCCGGTTCCATGGAAGATTTGGAAACTTTTGCAGAGGCTAAGACAAAAGATTATGAGGATAATTATATTTCAGGAAAAGAGGCAGTGGCAAAAGATGATTCTGTTTCCATAAATGATGGTATCGAAATATTAAAACGAATTATATGGTATAAAGATACGAAAGAAATTTTAAAAGATGCAAAGAGGAAATATACAATTGTAAAACAGAATGAAGAAAGAAAACAGGCGAGCGAAGACAAACGTGCAAACAGACAGAAAGCGGTAAAAAAGAGATATATTACTGCCGGAATTGTAGTATTGGTTATAGCAGCGGCGGTAGTTATTTTCATATTTGCATTTTTTATCCCGAATGGAAAATATCAAGAAGCTAAGAAACTATTGGGTTCGGAGAATTATGAGCAGGCAGCAAGTGCATTTCAGAAATTAAATGGATTTTTAAGCAGCGAAGGGTATCTTGCACAGGCGTATTATAATCTGGGATTAAACGAGCTTTCCAATGGTGATGAAGAAAAAGCTTCAGATTATTTTTCAAAGAGCAATGAGGCAGATGAAGATTCTGATTATGGAATCATGGCGGGTGCGTTCCTTGATTATTATGAAGGTGTGAAAGCACTTAATGATGAAGATTATGATAAAGCACTGGAACTATTTCAGTCAAGTGCAAATGCTGCATCAGATTTTAATCTTATTAACAAAGCAAGCGCCGGTACGGCACAAATATCATATATGCAAGGACAGTATGAGACAGCATGGAATACCATTAAAAATGTATATGCGAAGGATGCATCCTATGAGGCACAGTATGGCGAATATGGATATGGATATGCAAAATACCTTGTAGATAATGGGAAAATTTCTGAAGGTATGGAAATTTACAATTCAATTGCCGGGTTTACAAAATCCGCAAATCTAAATGAAAGCGTATATAATCAGGCGGTCAAACTTGGAGAATCCGGGAAAATCGCCGAGGCAATGGAGCTGTTAAATCAGATTAAAAGTGGATATAAAAAAGCAAATAGACTTTATGAAAAGATGTACAAGTTCGATAGGAAAGTTAAGTTGTGGCTTGGAACATGGAGGCATAAGGGAACGGTAAACGGTGAAAAGAAAGTCTATAAAATAAAAATTTCAGAAGTATTATATAACGGGAAAATGTGTCTGAGAATCGTAGACCAAAATAATGATTATCTCGGATTTGATACAGTTATCAGCGATCAAAACAGAGTAACACAGATTCAAATAGGAATGTATATGCTTCACTTTAAGTTAAAGAAGTTCCATAATCAAAAGTTCACATATACTTTATTGGAAGGAAATAAAATGAGAAGAGAATTAAAGTACAATGGCGAAACATATACAATGAGGTACAAAAAGAAAGTAAAATAAATGAAGGCGAAGAAATTGAAAAAAATAAAGGCGTTCAAAAAAATATTTGTGGCTTTACTGATACTGGTATTTATGACGGTTCCGGTGAATGCACAGGCGGCAATACAGACCGGTAAATATGAGACAGTAACAGCGGCGGCAAATGCTGCAAGGGAAGATATTCTACAGCATAAGCCATTAATCACGGTCTATATAAAGTCAAAAATAAATGATCCGGAAACCGTGTTCTATGAATTTAGAGACGAGGTATTTAAGGAAACTGCGAATGGTGATGAAGGTGATTATATGTATTGGGATATTAATAAAGAATATCCTACTTATGTATATAAATCAGGGAAAGTTGGAAATACAACATACTATTATTACACATTCAAAAGTCAAATATATTATTTTACAACATTACAGCAAAAGCTTCAGGTTGACCAAAGGGTAAAAGAACTGATTGCAGGATTTGGTTTTACGGCGGAAACTACTGATTATGAAAAAGTAAAGACCATATATGACTATATATGTAATAATGTAACGTATGCAGATGATATTAATAAAGATATTGTTTATACTTCATGGTCGGCATTGTTTAACGGTGAGGCAGTCTGCCAGGGCTATGCCCAGCTATTGTATAGAATGTTGAAGGAAGTTGGTATTTCCACAAGAGTAATCCCCGGATGGGGCAGTGGTTCTGATATAAATCATGGCTGGAATATAGTGAAACTGGGAGATTATTATTACAACGTAGATGCCACATGGGATGCACAGTATGCAGAAAAGAACCAGCCTTATCAATTTTTTCTGAAAGGGGATAATTTCCTGCTTCATACAAGATTTGATGAATATAATACGCCGGAATTTTATGCAAATTATCCGATGGCGGCAAGTGATTATGGAATCACAATAACGCCGCAGGCATCAGCTGCAAGTCAACGCGCATCCTTTAGCATAATTAAACCGAAGTTTAAGAGTGTTTCAGGAAAGAAAATAAGATTGACAAAAGTGGTTGGGGCATACAAGTACCAGATAAAATATTCAACGAAAAAAACCTTTAAAAAGAAGACGACGAAAACCGTAAACACAAAAAAAAGAACTTACAAAATCAAGAAGATAAAAAAGAACAGGAAATATTACGTTAAGTTCAGGGCATATAAGTATATTGACGGCATAAAGACTTATACTCAGTGGTCCAAAATTAAAAAAACAAAAATAAAATAATACAGAAGGATATATATGTCTGATCATTACGGTCATTGCTGCTACTGTCACGATAACTTTGTGGTATTTCAATACTCGTTTTAAGAAAAAATCAAAACATACGTCAAAGAATATAAATGACAGAAATAATATGAAAAAGAGACTGTAAAAAGTCCTTAGAAAAAGAGAATGTCAGGCAATAAACAATTCGGAATAGGGAGAGGCGCGATGCATATAAGTCACACCTCTCCCTGAATTTTTTTGCAATAAAAGAGAAAAAAGATAGCTGGCGACAACTACTTTTTCTCTGCCATATGTGTGATTTGGGGTTATATTCATAAAAATGGACATTCTTGTAATATGTCAGATATTCGGTTTACAATTGCTTATATATTTAAAATAGATACTTTACATAAAAATATATTATGTAAATTGAAACATTTCAAAAAAGCTGATTTTTTGCAAACTATTTTTAAAAAAGCCCTTAAAATAGGAATAAAAACATTTTTATAAAAAAGAACACCAGATAAAAAACGGCGATTGCATATATTTGGCAAACGAGTTAAAATAAGACATATTATGGGGGAGGCTTAACATACGAGACTTGTATATGTTTTCGCCATAAAATCATATATTCATAGAAACAGAAAGGAGAGAATTGAAATGAGCAAACGTTTCAAAAAGGTAATTGCCGTTGTTATGGCGATTGCCCTGGTTGTAAGTTCTGCTACGATTTACAATCAGAAATCAGTTAAAGCCAGTGGTTCCGCTGCAGTGGACGGTATCGTATATACTGTAACAGACGGAGATTCCACAATCGTAGGCTTTACATGTCAGGGAATCTTTGACAGCGCAAGAATTCATTTTGCATGGGGAACCACAGTAGATGCAGAATCCATCACGGCGACAGTGGACGAAACACCGGTTACTGTAGACGGAAAGAATTCAAACGGCTGCTTTATTCCTTTAACGGCGGTATCGTCTCTTGGCGAGGGAGATTATACGATTACGATTTCAGCCACGACAACGGAAGGTGGAGAGGCAGTTTCCGGAACTGCTGCGCTTAATATCGCAGAGCAGGGAGAAACAACAGCACCGGCATCAGATCCACAAACAGTTGACTGGGATTCCATTGATTGGGTCGGAAACGGCTCCGGCAATGCACAATATGATGCGGCGTATAAGTTCTATGCGGTATCAAGCGAAGTAAGTATGGTAAACATACAGCCGGCTGCAACAACACAGACCGCAGGATTCTATATTACAAATACAACTGCTCCTGTAGAAACAGTGTCTGTAAACGGACAAAGCACAGATGATTACGAAATACAGGGAGCAGGAACATGGCTGTATCCGACAGCACTTAAGGGCGTATACAATACGGTAGTATTTCGGATAGCGACAGGTGCGGAATATACATTCTTCATATATGCGCCGAATTATACCGAACAGCCTACGGAGGAGACACCGACAGAAGAGATAACATCCGATGAGGAGGCATCATCTGTTGAAGAGACATCGACCGAAGAAGCGTTCGACCCTTCCACAATTGAAGACTGGACGCCGGTATCGGGTTCAACAAACATTTCATATTATATCGCAGATGATAAATCCGGGAACGTAAGTGTAGCGCCTCAGGTACAGGGCGAAAATGTATATATTGCTTACGCTCTTGCCGCACCGTTCAGTTCCGTTATGTTGGACTCTGTATCGACGGAAGCGACAGCCGGAGCTTTTGTCAATGTTGCGGTTTCTGCGCTTACGGTAGGTTATCATACATTAACGGTTACAGATTATTATTCATCAGATTCCGTTACAATATATTTTAATGTAACGGAACCGGAGGAGACGACGACGCCTGAACCTGCAACGACAGCGCCTTACGTTGACGGTGAAGAACTTCTTCAGGATACGGATTTCACAGACGGAAACGTTTCTCATTGGAATGAATTTGGCGACAATGGAGCAGTGTTTACCAATAATGGTAACGGGTCCGTATCGGTTGCCGTTCCGGAAGTGACAGGCGGAGATAACTGGGCGCATCAGTTAGTACAGAGCGGTCTGACAGTAATTGAAGGAAAATGGTATGTTGCAAAGTATACGGTAACATCAGATGTTGAAAAGACATTCCAGTTATTGATTCAGAGAGATGGAGCTGCCGGTGGAGACTGGAGCGTTCTCGGAGAGGACATTACGCTGGTTCCGGCCGGAGAGACAAGGGATATCGAAGTGAAATTCCAGGCACAGTCAACAGGAGTATCCAATGTACTTTACGGAATCATGATGGGAAGCATAAACGGTTCCACATCAGATGCAGCCAATGTAACAATCAGTAATGTATCACTTAAGACATATAATGAAGATCCGGCTGCCGGAACAACTTACTATGATGTAAGGGTAGACAACGGAGAAGCTACACAGGTTGCGGAAAACGGTACATATACACTTCCGAGTGATGCAACATATGGTTACTATTGCGATGGAAAGATGTACAAAGCAGGTTCTGAAGTAACCGTAACATCGGAGATGGCGT